>QMPS01000113.1 GCA_003648675.1 Aquificota bacterium | reverse complement strand
TCGGGAGGTGCCATGCTCACCACCGTCACTTCCCAACCGAAGTTGTCCTTGAGTTGGAGGGCAACCTCCAAGGCGTGTTTATCCAGGGGGTTGATGACGGTGGGGATACCCTCTCTTCGCAGAACCCCCGTCTTGGGGTCCAGAGAGAGGCGATCCCAGTATTTGGGATCGGGAATGGGTTTGACGCAAACCACCGCTTCCGGCATGGTTTTAACGGCCTCCTTAGAAGTTTTTCACTGCATGGCGGCCCAGCACCACTTTGGCCACCTGAGAGGTTCCACCGGATGGGATGGATACCCAGGCATCCCTCAGGTACCTCTGGACGGGATACTCCAGGATGCAGGAGTAACCACCATGGATGTCGCAGGCCATTCTAGCACACTGGAAGGCGTTCTCCGTGGCAACCAGCTTGGCCAGGGTCATTTCCGTGTCGCAGGGAAGACCCTGGTCCATCATCCAGTTGGCCCTGTAGTTGAGAAGGCGGGCTGCCTCGGCCAGAGCGTAGATGTCGGCCAGGAGGAACTGGATGGCCTGGAGGTTGGAGATGGGCTTTCCGTAAAGGACTCTCTCTCTGGCGAATTTGGAGGCCTCTTCCAAGGAGGCGTAACAGAGGCCCACTCCGATGGAAGCCATTCCCGGTCTTCCCACCCTGTTTACCGTGGCCAGTCCGATCTTGAGGCCTTCGCCGAGCTTGCCCAGGAGGTTTTCTTTAGGTACCTTGCAGTCTTGGAAGACAAGCTCTCCGCTGAATGCCCCTCTGAAGCCCATCTTATTCTCCTCACGTCCCAGGGAGAAGCCTTCGTAGGAAGGCTCCACGATGAAGGCGCTGAAGGCAGGCCTACCTTTGGCGTCCTCGCCTGTTTTGGCCACGATGACCATAATGTCTGAGACGTGGGAGTTGGTGGCGAAGCACTTTCTACCGTTGATCACCCAGTGGTCGCCCTCATCCCTAGCCGTGGTCTGCATGCCGAAAACATCGGAGCCACCGCTGGGCTCAGTGATGGAGCAGACGCCTAGGGTCTCACCGTTGGTGAGACGGGGGAGGTACTTCTTCTTCTGCTCGTCTGTGCCCCAGGTCTCAATGGGCCAGCAAGCCATGTGGTGGACCTGGAGGGCAATGCCCACGGCGGCAGGGACCGTGGATATCTCTTCGATGGCGATGGCTCTGGCCAGAAAGCCCATACCGTTGCCGCCATACTCTGGGGAGGTGACAAGGCCGAGGAGACCGATGTCTCTCATCTTTTTGATAAGAGGACGGGGGAACTCTCCCGTCTTCTCCATTTCTTCTACCAGGGGGGCGATTTCTCTCTGGGCGAATTCAGCTATGGATTTTCTTAGGAGTTCTTCTCTTTCGCTGAGCTTAAAATCCATTTCTCACCTCCGCATTTGATTTTTAGTTATAAGGGCCTCGTTGACGGGTTTACCCTTTTGAAAAGGTGATGTCAATATTTAAAATTTTAAATAATTAGACACAGCGGGTGCAAGGTAAAAACCTTTTTAGATTGTCTGGACGGACTTGAAGGGGCACCACCACTGCCTAGCGTGGAGGGCGCACGAACGCTTTTGCCGTCCTCGCTGCCCAGGCGCGGGCGCTCCTTCAGGGTTTTCAGGGGTTTCAAGAGATGCCCAACATTTCCATGAAACGGCCCAGAATGGATCGCAGGTAATCCTTGTTCACCTCATAAAAGACTAAGGAGCCTTCCTTCCTGTGGACGATGACTTTGGACCTCCTCAGCTCTTTGAGGTGGTGGGAGATGGCGGGTTGGCTTAGGTGAAGTTTGTTCACTATCTCTGAACAGAAAAGCCCCTGGTTCTCGATGAGTATCTTGACGATTTCCAGGCGGATCTCGTTTCCCAGGGCGTTGAACACCTCCACCAAGGCCAGATCTTCCTCATTTATTTTCACAAAAACCTCTGTTGCCTTACACTGCTCAGTCATAGACTGTCTCTCCATCTCTACTTGTTGGGGTATCTCATATCATAACCATCTTTTAAAAATCAACGGAAAAGTGACCTCAGGTGTCAGATTTACTTTTTATGTGTTCTATGGCCCTTTTGAGTCTGGATATAGCCTCCTCTTTCCCCATGACAGAGATGATCTCGAATATGCCAGGACTCACTGTCTTTCCCGTGAGAGCCACCCTGCAGGGCTGGGCCAGATGTTTCAGCTTTACGTCGAACCTTTCCATCACACGGTTGAAGGCTTCTTCCACTGACCTTTCGCTGAAGTCGTTTAGCTTGTCTAGCTCTGAAACCAAGGCCTCCAAGTAGGGGAGTATTTGGGATTTTAGAAACTTTCGTTCTCCTTTGGGATCGTACTCCTGAGGGGCTTGGAAGTAGAAGGCGGCCATTTGGGCCATTTCTTTGAGGGTTTTGGCCCTTTCTTTCAATGTCTCCACCACTCGGCAGAGCCACTCGAGGTCGGGCTGCTGGGCTTCTTTCACTAGCCCCTCTCTCATTAGGAAAGGGATCAAGAGCTTGGCAAGTCGCCCGTTATCCCCAGTCTTGATGTAATGGGCGTTGAGCCATAGGAGTTTGTCAGGATTGTAGACGGCAGGGGACCTGCCCACGTTTTCCAAGGAAAAGTGCTGGATGAGTTCCTCCTTGGAGAAGATCTCCTGGTCTCCGTGGGACCATCCCAGCCTCACCAAGAAATTGAATAGGGCTTCCGGAAGATAGCCCTCTTCCCGATATGCCAAAACCGACGTGGCACCGTGGCGCTTGCTCAGCCTGGTCCTATCGGGTCCCAGAATCATGGGTACATGGGCGAATTGGGGAGGTTCATATCCCAAGGCCCTGTAAAGTTGGATCTGCTTGGGGGTGTTGTTTAAGTGGTCGTCTCCCCTGATGACATGGGTGATGCCCATGAGGGCGTCATCCACCACCACTACAAAGTTGTACGTGGGGGTTCCGTCAGAGCGTACCAGAATAAAGTCGTCCAGCTGTGAGTTGGGGTAAACCACCTCTCCTTTGATAAGGTCATGGATCTCTGTTTCCCCCTCTTGACTCACTTTTAGGCGGATGACTGGATCTACTCCCTCCCTAGGCTCTGTTCTCTCCCGGCATCTGCCGTCGTATTTGGGCATGCGGCCCTCTTCCAGGGCCTTTTTGCGCCTCTCTTCTAACTCTTCAGTGGTGCAGTAGCAGTAGTAGGCTTTTCCCTCATCCAGGAGCCTCTGGGCTTCCCTTCTGTAGATGTCCAAGCGCTCTGTTTGACGGTAGGGTCCTTCATCCCAGTCTAGGCCTAGCCATTCCATGGCTTCCAGGATCTCTCGGATGGATTCTTCCGTGGATCGGCTCTTGTCGGTGTCCTCTATTCTGAGTATGAATCTGCCCCCGTTGTGTCGGGCGAACAGCCAGTTGAATATGGCGGTTCTGGCTCCCCCCAAATGGAGGTATCCTGTGGGACTAGGGGCAAATCTCACTTTCACCATGGCAGGCTCCTTTTCCCGATTTTCATAGAGAGAGGACATTAACACAGAGGAGGGACTGGAGCCAAGGGGTGAAGGTAAGTGGGGGTAGCTTTCTCTTGCTTCCTTTTTTGTGGGTATTGGAGGGTGGGCTCAAGTTTTTCTGCTCAAAAATTATGCTAGGATATAGTTGGTAAAATTTGATACTTGGCTATTAATGTTTCTTGACTTTTGAGATGAATAGGTAATTTTAGACACGTAAATAGGGGGAAGAGGCCCCTTTAGTTTAACTATAAATACCTAGAAAGGCCCCAGATGGGCTGCTGGTGTGTGAGAGGTGGGTTGTGGTGGAGAACGGGACAGGCGCATTGTTTAGGTTCATAGCGGATCATTCCCCTGTGGGGATTTACTTCTTTGAGGGTGATAGGTTTATTTACGTTAATCCTGCCTTGGCCCGCATCTTTGGGTACACTCCCCAGGAGATTATAGGTAAGTTGGGTCTTTTGGATCTTACCCATCCTGATGACCGTTCCCTTGTGGAACTCAAAATTCGTCAGCGAATCCGGGGAGATGTTAAGCATGTCCGCTACGAGTTTCGTGGGGTGCGCAAAGACGGAGAGGTCATTTTTTGTGAGGCTCTTGGTAGCAGGGTGGAGCACGAGGGAAGGCCGGCTATAGTAGGAACCCTCCTGGACGTGACAGGGCGCAAAAGGATGGAGGAGAAGCTCTGGTGGGAGTTGGGGGTCAAGTCGGCCATTTCGGAGATTTCCCGAGCCATGGTGGCTTTATCTTCCTCCGTCGAGGAGATAGCTGAGGTGGTGCTGGACCGGGCCAGGGCCCTGACTGGTAGCCCTCACGGATTCGCTTCTGTGATAGATCCCTCTACTGGGAGCGACGTTAGGCTGGTCATTACCGAGGGAATGAAGGGATG
>QMPS01000112.1 GCA_003648675.1 Aquificota bacterium | reverse complement strand
GGTAAGGGCTGGGGGGTCTGCCTGGTCCCTTTAGGTGAGGTTGGGGTGTAGCCAAGCTGGTAAGGCAGCGGACTTTGGATCCGCCATTCGGAGGTTCGAATCCTCCCACCCCAGCCAAAGGTAAAATTTTGACCTCGCCGGAGGGAGGAGGAGGCAGATGCCCTGGACCATGAAGGTCTTTTCTGGAAATGCTAACATCCCGCTGGCCCAGGAAGTTTGTGATGTCCTGGGCATCCCCATGGGCAAGGCCAAGGTAACCCGTTTCAGTGACGGAGAGGTGAATGTCCAGATTCTGGAGAGTGTCAGGGGAAGTGATGTATTCCTTATTCAACCCACTTGTCCTCCCGTGGACGAGAATCTCATGGAGCTCCTGGTCATGCTGGATGCCCTCAGGAGAGCTTCGGCGGGGCGGGTGACGGCGGTCATCCCTTATTATGGGTATGCCCGGCAGGACAGAAAAGTCCAGCCCCGGGTACCTATAACGGCCAAGCTGGTTGCCGATCTCCTTACGGCGGCAGGGGCCGATAGGGTTCTCACGGTGGATCTCCATGCGGGTCAGATCCAGGGTTTCTTCAACATCCCAGTGGACAACCTGTTGGCTATGCCCATCTTTCTCCAATACATGGAGGATAAGGGGGTGGATAATCTAGTGGTGGTCTCTCCCGATGCGGGGGGAGTGGAGAGGGCCCGGGCCTTTGCTAAAAAGCTCCATCTGCCTCTGGCTATCATCGATAAGAGGCGGGTAGCTGACAACGTGGCAGAGGTGATGCATGTCATTGGCGACGTGGAAGGCAAGCGGGCTTTCATCTTGGATGATATGATTGACACGGGTGGGACCCTGGTGAAGTCGGTAGAGGCCCTCATGGAGCAGGGGGCTGTGGAGTGTATAGCTGCTGCTACTCATCCGGTGTTCTCGGGTCCTGCTAGGGACAGAATAGAGTCTTCCGCCCTCCAAGAGGTGGTAGTCACCAACACTATACCTCTGAAAGGGGGATTTACGAAGGTGAAGGTTCTTTCGGTAGCTCCCCTTATGGCGGAGGCCATCAAGAGGATTCACCTGGGGGAGTCCGTGAGTTCTCTATTTGTATAAAGGAGGTTGAGATTTGGTCATGGAAGAGACGGTGATTTTCAGAGCTACCAAAAGAGAAGCCACGGGGAAGGGTGTGGCTAGGAAACTCAGGAGAGGGGGGTATGTCCCAGGAGTAGTTTATGGGCCCGATAGGGAGGCTACTCCTTTGGCCCTTGTGGCCAAGGGCGCTGTCCATAAATTGAGGGGCGAGTGGAGCGAGGCTAAGCTCTATGATCTGGATCTGGATGGGGAGATCATGAAGGTGATTATCAAGGACGTGCAGGCCGACCCTGTGAGCTTGGAAGTGCTCCATGTGGACTTTTACGCCGTCACCTTTGGTAAACTCATGACCCTCATGGTTCCCCTCAAGTTTGAGGGAGAGCCTGCGGGAGTTAAGAAAGGTGGTATTGTGGAGTTTCTCATGGACGAAGTGGAGATCGAGTGTCTTCCCAAGGATATTCCTGAGGAGTTGGTGGTGGACATCTCTTCTCTGGAGGTGGGGGACACCCTCTTTGTTAGGGACTTGCCCCTGGCCGAAGGGGTCAAAGTGAAGGAGGATTCCTCTGCTCCGGTGGTGACGGTGGTGGGTCCTGCTGTGAGGGAGGTCGAGGTTGCTGAAGAGGAGGAAGAGGAAGGAGAAGAGGAGCAGGAGTAAAGGAACCCCTAGATGATAAAGCTGGTGGTGGGGCTGGGCAATCCTGGAAGCAGGTACCTATTCACCAGGCATAATGTGGGCTTTATGGTGGTAGATTTGCTGGCGAGAAGATGGGAGGTGGAGTTGGAGGACCGTGGTTGCCAGTCCCTCTATGGTGTATCCCCGGATGGGGTCTATCTCGTGAAGCCTCAAACTTACGTGAATGCTTCAGGAAAGGCTATAAGGGCCTGGGTGAACCGAGGTTTCTCTCCTCGGGAGATACTGGTTGTCCACGACGATATAGACCTGCCCTTTGGTGTAGTGAGGCTCAAGTTTGGAGGCGGTTCAGGGGGACATAAGGGACTCCGTTCCATTATGGAAGAAATAGGGACGGGAGACTTTGCCAGGCTGAGGATAGGGGTGGGCAGACCCCCCGGTAGGGAGCACGATCATGAGGCCATAGTGGATTTCCTTTTATCCCCTTTTTCCTCCCAAGAGGAGGACCTGATGGCTACCCTTCGCCTGGCTGCTGATGCTGTGGAAACGGTCTTGAGAAAAGGTTTGGATAGCGCTATGAATCTCGTCAATAGAAAAAAGGGAGAATTGGGAGGGGGTGATAGTGAAAGTGAACTCAGGGAGGGAGAGGGCACGGGAGATATGAAAAAATCTTTAAAGGAGGGTTGAGATGGTTGCGTACGTGGTATTTGCTCCCCTGCTGGGTATCTTGGGCATCGTCATGGCCGGCCTCATTTATCTCTACATAATGAAACAGCCCGTAGGTACCGAGCTCATGAGAGAGATCTCCGACATGATCCACGAGGGGGCCATGACCTTTCTCAGGAGGGAGTACAGGATCGTTGCTGTGATCGTTTTTGTGGTGGCCATACTGTTGGCCATTTTTATTGGCATGTGGACGGGTATCGCATTTATCTTTGGGGCGTGCTGTTCTGCCTTGGCTGGCTTCTTCGGTATGAAGGCGGCTACCAGAGGCAACGTGAGGACCTCGGCAGCAGCCAATCAGTTTGGCCAGGACAAGGCCCTGGTGGTGGCTTTCTTCAGCGGTGCCGTCATGGGTCTGTCTGTGGCCAGTTTGGGTCTCTTTGGTCTGGGAGTCCTTTTCCTCCTCTTTGCCCAGCATGATCCTCAGATTCTGAGCGGATTCGCTATGGGTGCCTCCTTCATGGCCCTTTTCGCCAGGGTGGGCGGTGGTATTTACACCAAGTCTGCTGATGTGGGCGCCGACCTGGTGGGTAAAGTGGAGGCGGGCATCCCCGAGGACGATCCCAGAAACCCCGGAGTCATTGCCGATAACGTGGGCGACAACGTGGGTGACGTGGCCGGTATGGGTGCCGACCTCTTCGAGTCTTACGTGGAGTCAGTGGTGGCCTGCATCGCCATAGCCTCCACCATGGGACTCTCCCCTCAGGTGACCTTCCACTGGATGGTCTATCCTGTCCTTATCATCATGGTGGGGCTTATCGCTTCCATGATTGCTGTGGGTTCCATGGTGGTCTTCAAGAACATGAACCCTCAGGCGGCCCTTCGTTACGCCACCTTTGTGGCGGCCATCGTGCTGTTGGTGGTGGCCTATCCCATTACCAAGAGCCTGAACTTGCCCGTAGGTGTCTTTTGGTCTTTGGTTATTGGTACCTTGGTGGGTATCGCCATCGGACTCATCACGGAGTACTACACCTCGTCCAAGCCTATCATCACCATTGCTGAAGCGGCCCAAACGGGTGCTGCTACCGACGTTATCCAGGGCTTCGCCGTGGGTATGGAGAGCGTGGCTCCTCCCCTGTTCCTCATTGCTTTGGGTGTCTTCCTGGCCTTTAAGGCTGCCGGTATGTACGGCATCGCCCTCACCGCCGTGGGTATGCTGGGTACCATTGGCGTCACCATGAGCGTGGACGCTTATGGTCCTGTGGCCGACAATGCCGGTGGTATCTCCGAGATGGCTGGCTTGGGGCCTGAGACCAGGCGTATCACCGACAGCCTGGATGCTCTGGGCAACACCACAGCAGCCATTGGTAAGGGCTTTGCCATTGGTTCTGCTGCCATGACGGCTCTGGCCCTCTTCTCTGCTTACAGCCAGGCTGTGGGTCTTAAGACCATTGACGTCACCAAGGCCGAGGTGGTAGCTGGAATCTTCGTTGGGGGACTTATTCCCTTCTTCCTGGGATCCATGACCATGAGGTCCGTGGGTAAGGCAGCCTTTGCCATGGTGAACGAAATCCGCCGTCAGTTCCGGGAAATCCCCGGTCTTCTGGAAGGTAAGGCCAAACCCGATCCTGCTCGCTGTGTGGATATAGCCACCGTGACGGCTCTGAAGGAGATGGTGTTGCCCGGCGTGTTGGCCATCATAGCTCCTCCCCTGGTAGGTTTCGCCCTTGGTCCCGAGGCTTTGGGAGGTATGCTGGCTGGCGCCACCCTGTCGGGTGTGCTTTTGGGTATCATGATGGCAAATGCCGGTGGTGCCTGGGACAACGCTAAGAAGTATATCGAGGAAGGCCACTTCGGCGGCAAGGGCTCCGAGGCCCACAAGGCGGCCGTGGTGGGCGACACCGTGGGCGATCCTTTCAAAGACACCACCGGACCTTCCATGAACATCCTCATTAAGCTCATGTCCATCGTGTCTCTTACCTTGGCACCC
>QMPS01000111.1 GCA_003648675.1 Aquificota bacterium | reverse complement strand
TCTCTGTACCTATGCTGGCAAACCAGTCAGCACCCCTCCGAATGATGGGCGCAACACACGCATAAGTCTCCACGTTGTTGATGTTGGTAGGCTTGCCCCAGACACCCTTCTGGGCAGGGAAAGGAGGCTTGGGCCTAGGCTCTCCCCTACCACCCTCAACAGACTTGAGAAGGGCTGTCTCCTCACCACAGACAAAAGCTCCCGCACCAATTCTGATCTCCACATCGAAGTCGAACCCACTACCTAGAATATCCTCTCCCAAAAGCCCATACTCCCTGGCCTGCTCCATAGCGATTTCCAGCCTCTCGATGGCAATGGGATACTCGGCCCTGATGTAAATGTAGCCCTTCTTCACGTTTCCAATGGCGTAGGCCGCTATGGCCATGCCTTCCAGGACCCTGTGTGGATCTCCCTCCATGATACTCCTGTCCATGAAGGCCCCGGGGTCACCCTCGTCAGCGTTACACACCACATACTTCTCAGTGCCAGGGGCCTTTCTGGTGAACTCCCATTTGAGGCCCGTGGGAAAACCGGCCCCTCCCCTTCCCCTGAGGCCGCTCTTCTTCATCTCCTCTATCACCTCCTCAGGGGTCATCTGGGTCAGGACCCTAGCCAAGGCCTCATAACCTTCCTCGGCGATGTACTCGTCTATATTCTCAGGGTCTATCTTACCGGCATTCTCCAGGGCGATTTTGTGCTGTTTGGCAAAGAAGCTGTACTCCATCATGGAGCGGACAATCTGGCCAGTGACCTCCTTGAGCATGAGGCGCTGGACGGGACGCCCCTTGAGGAGGTGCTCCTCCACTATCTCGGGTACGTCCTCCAGCTGGACCCTTTCGTAGAGGATCATGTCAGGATAGATAACCACCACTGGCCCCAAATCACAGGTACCACCGCAGCCCCTCTTTAATATGAGGACCTCAGCATCCAAGCCCTTCTTTTTGATCTCTTCCTCAAAGGCGTTCATTACCTTAGGGGCACCACTGGCCACGCAGGCTGTACCCATACACACCAGGACATGAGTTCTGTAGATCATCTTCTACCTCCTATTCCTCTAGTGGCACGGCCACCACGTATTCCCTAACCACCTCTCCCTTCATTATGTGCTTCTCCACAATTTCTCTCACCTTCTCGGGTGTGAGATTGCAGTACATCACTTTATTGCCCTCTTTATCCTCCACCAGAGCCACAGGCTGAATGGGATCGGTCCCCATGAAACCCGTCTGGGTAACCACCACATTGTGAAGGTCCTTCTCTTCGATAACATCCAGAAAGGCCTTGAGAATATCCCTGGCTCCAGCGGCTATTCCAGAGGTACCCATGGGAATGATCACCCTAAACTCTTTTCCCTCCATTTCCCGAAGGTCAACAATCTTCTTGGCCTTCTCCCTTATCTTCCTCAAATCCTCCAGAGTTCTTATTTTCGCCATACCAAAACCTCCTAAATAGCTCTTCTGACTTCTTTCATTCCTTCGGTCATGTACTCTCTAAGAAACTTCAACACCTCAGGGTGGGTTAAGTGCAAGTCCTCCACCATCTCCTTCACCTCTCTGGTGTCCAGCTCAAACACCCCACTCCCCTTATAACGAAAGAGGAAGTCCACGTGGGGATTGGTCACCATGAGACTGAGAATGGTACCCTCCAGATCCCCCAAGGGAGGCCTGTCAATGTGAGACAGCCTGAACACAGCCCTCAATCTTGTACCCACTCCCTTCTCACTCTCTATGACGAAGCTGCCATCGCAGTGCTCAGCCGCCTCTTTGAACAAAGGAATACCCAACCCCACCTTTATCTCTCGCTTTGTGGTATAAAAAGGATCCTGACACTGCTCCACTTCCTCAGACGACATGCCTTCCCCGTTATCTCGGACCTCAATGACGAGCAAGTCCTTCACCGGATCCTCCTCAATCTCCACCTCTATCCTACTGGCCCCCGCAGCCAGAGAGTTCTGGACCACGTCCATGATGTTCAGGGCCAGATCCTCCATCATAACCTGTCACTCCCACCCCCCTGAACTCTGGGATACCACCCTGAGTCTCCTATCCCCCTCTCCCCTCAAACACCTCACCAACTCTTCAAAAGAGGGGGACTCCATGTAAAACTCGGTGTAGACTGCTCCTACATCCCCTGGATAATGGGCGTCAGAAAAGCTCAGAAGAACATACTTAGACAACTCGGGCCACATCTCTAATGCCTTCTCTGGTGAAGTAGCTCGGGAAACCTCCACAGCCTCAAAACCCAAATGCTCCGGCACAAACCCCAGGTGGCCTATAATACTGAAAGACTCCCTATCCACATGGGCAGGTACAGGAAACCCTCCAAAATCTCGCACCATTTCCACACACTGATCCAGAGAGAGGAGAAGAGAGTTTATGAGGAGTTTTTCCTCAAAGCCCACAATATTCTCGTCTTCGTCCACCACCACCTGATCTCCGAAATAATCGGGGTCATTCTCCACGTCGGGCAGAAAAGGGTATACCGCTTCTTTGAAAGAGAACACCGCATCCAAGCTCCCAAAGTAAGCCAGCAAATGTACCTCCTCCTCCGTCTGCAGCTCCATACCCGGTATCAACGCTAGCCCACAACCATCTGCCACTTTTTTCACGTAAACCAAACTCTCACAGGCGTTATGGTCCGTCACAGCTATAAGATCCAATCCCTTCTTCCTCGCCTCCTCCACAATAACCTTGGGCGACATATACAAACTTCCACAGGGAGAAAGGGTCGAATGTATATGCAAATCCGCCTTAAACCACCTCGCCAATCAGTCTTTCCTTCTCAACACCTCGTACAGTTTGCCACACAACTCGAACAGCGGCTCCTCAGACAAAAGCAAGGCTATACCTTCCTCTTCCGCCTTGGCTACCACCTCCTGAGAAGGCTGAACACCCTTGGCCAACACTACACCAGCCAGGTCTTTTAACTTTGCCACGGCCACTATATTCATGTGCTTCTGGATAGTAAGCCAAAGGTCTCCAGGTTGGGCACCAGCCATTACATCGGAAAGGAGATCAGAGGTATAAGCCCAATTCACCTCTCTATCTACATCCCCTTGGGCTAAAACCTTCAGGCCCAACTCCTCTATGATATCCTTAAGCCGCATCTTTGTTCCTGAAGACTACGGAATGGATCTTGGTTCCCTTACCCAACTCCGAGGTTATCTCAAATACGTCAGAGTTCTTCTCCATATTGGGTAGCCCCATCCCCGCCCCAAATCCCAGTTCGTGGACCCACAGAGGAGCCGTAGAGTACCCAGGCTGCATAGCCTTCTCCAAGTCTTCTATACCAGGCCCATCGTCCTCCACATAGATATCCACTTTGTCAGGCTCCACAGCTACAAAAATATTGCCACCCCTCTCTGCATACAGGGAGATATTCATCTCCGCTTCAAAACAGATGATGGAAACCCTCCTCACTATGTTCCTCTCCACCCCCAACTCTTCCAATTTCTTCTTAATCTCTGTGGAAATCAGACCCACATCCTCAAAGCTACCCGTCCTCACCACAGAGTAAGAAAACACTTGCCTTTCCATCAAGCGAATTCGATCTCAGAACACTCAGAGCACCTCATACCTTTGACGTACAGCCTCCCACAGGCCTCGAAAGTGGGTAATGGAGTGCTCAACAGCACTATGCCCCTCTGAGTGGCCCACTTGACTATATCCTTCTTCTGGGGCTTCTTACCCCTCACATAAAGTATAGCTCTTATGTTCATCACATCGGCCACCCTCACCACCTGAGGAGCCGCCTCACCTGTGATGAGAAGAGCCGCCTCTCCCCTCATGGCCAGAACATCAGACAACAGATCAGCCGCACAGGCCGTGTGAACCTCCTCATCGGCCTTCTCTGGCAGATTGAGAAATTCAGCTTCCACCAGCTGCGCAACCTCTTTCAACTTCATTACCCTTTGTCCTCATAGTACTCCTTCACAATGTTCCACGCCTTCTGGGGACTGAGCCTTCCGTAAACATCGTCTCCGATCATAATAACCGGAGCAAGGCCACAGGCCCCCACACACCTCACGGTGCTCACCGTGAACTTCCTATCCTTGGTGGTACCCCCCACCCTTATTCCTAGCTTCTGGCAGAGGTAATCAAGGACGCCCTTACCACCTTTAACGTGGCAAGCCGTTCCCAGGCACACCCTTATCTCATGCTCTCCAACAGGCTCTGTCCTGAAAAAGTTATAGAAACTCACCACGCCGTAAACGTGGCTAGGCGTCACCCCCAGTTCCTGGGCGATGTACTTGATGATCTCAGGAGGTAGATACCCAAAGACTCCCTGGGAAAAGTGAAGAACCTTGATAAGGGCACCCTTGTCCCCCCTGAACTGGGAGACAAACTCCTTCACCTTGTTGTGCTCTGGCGTATCCGGCAGCTTTACCATCCTAACCC
>QMPS01000110.1 GCA_003648675.1 Aquificota bacterium | reverse complement strand
GTTCCTCAGGAGCCGATCCCCTCCTTCCCCTCCAGTACGGCCTCAAGATGATCGGGACGACTTCGCGCAGAGGGGCGAGGGGAAGGGGAATAAAGGTGGCAGTCGTAGATACGGGGATAGATTCCCTGCACGAGGACCTGAAGGGGGGAATTTCCGGGGAGGAGGACCTCCTTAAGAGGGGCGATTTCCATAAGGAGATCCACGGGACGGCCCTGGCCGGCATCATCGCCGCCCGCTGCCATAACGGAGTGGGGATATGCGGTGTGGCCCCCGAGGCCGAGGTCCTGGCCATAAGGGTCTGCCGACCTATCTCAGCGGGGAGACTCGCTGCCACTACCACGACCTTCCTGCTCGCCCAGGGCATAGACCGGGCCGTTCTGCTCGGAGCCAGAGTGGTGAACCTCAGCCTTGGAGGACCCCATGACCCCCTGATAGGGAGGCTGATAAAGGTCGCTTCCTCTCAGGGGGTGGTCTTTGTGGCCGCGGCAGGGGACAGGGGCCTTAGGGTCTATCCCCCTTATCCTGCTGCCCTGCCGGAGGTGATAGCGGTGGGAGCAGTGGATAAGGAAGGGCGCCCTTACTCCGAGGGGCTGGAGGGGAGGTTCATCGACCTCTGCGCCCCGGGGGTGGACATCATAAGCACGGCCCCCGGCAACCGTTACAACTTCTTCAACGGCACCTCGATGGCCTCGGCCTTTGTCTCGGGGGTGGTGGCCCTCGTGTTACAGGAGAACCCGAACCTGACGCCCGAGGGAATAGGCCAGCTCCTTCGGGAGACGGCCCACGATTTGGGGCCCCACGGAAAAGATGAGCAATTTGGGTGGGGCCTCCTTCAGGTAAAGGAGGCCCTGGATTTTTGCCTGGAACTCCCACGAAAATAATGAAAGATGGGCATTTGAACCAGGGCGGAAGGAGAGGCACTAAATAAATGAAAAAACTCATGAGGAGGTTGGAGATGAAGGGGATAGAGGGTTCATTGAAGAAAGAGGGGACCGGGCACATACCTTTCGAGTTTTCATAATGGCGTGGAAGGAGTTCCAGAGCTGTTACTCAAAGTGCCAACAACGGTTTTTGGACAATCCTGTCCTTGTATTTTTCCAATTAATTGGATGTATCTACCAGCTTATTGTAACTGCCGCATAATGACAAAGAGGAGGTCAAAGATGAGGGGGATGGAGGTTTTAAGGGCGTCGTTGTCGGGCATCTTCCTTATCTTTTATTCTCTCTCGGGACAGGCCATGGGGGGTACGGTCAAGGGCTCGGTCCTTAAGCCTGTAGCAGAGAAGGGGATAAAGAAGGTTCCCCCTGCAGTCTCACACCCGGTCCTTGAGAAAAAAGTTGCACCCGCAGTGAAGGCTGCTTCTGATCTTTCCATAATGCGGATTTATCTAAAGGGTTGCACGATTCATGTGGTAATAAAGAACTTGGGGCCTGGGGAGCTATCGGATAGGGATTATGAGCAGGGAAAGCTTGTCCTTCAGCTAAAGGACAAAGAGGGCACCATAAAACGGCACGAGTTCCCTTTGAAGGATGTGGATCCTAAAAAGGCTTTTTTATCCAAAGCAGGAGAAAAGGTGGACTTTGACACCAAACTTACCTGTTCTGAACGCATTTCGGTTAAAGCCTTTTTTGAGGGCCTGAAGCAGGACGGGAGACAGGGAAGGAAACATCTGGCTACGAGCTTTTCTGCTCCTCCCTTCTGTAAGACGACCAAAGGAAAGGCATTGATTCCCAAAGCCCATGTAGCGAAAAAAGCTTTACATAGTCCAGTTAAAGTTAGAAAAATGGTAAAGAGTAGGGAATCAATTTTGAAATCCTTGGTGCCTCCTTCTGTACGAATTGAGGGAAATGAACTTATCTTCGATAAACCGCTTATCATAAGATGGAATCCAGAAGCTTTTCCTAAAATTACTGAATTGACAACTCCAGAGGGCACAGTATCAGCAGTTTTGTCAGTACCGGCATCCACAGTAAAAATATCATTAACGCTCCCTAACCAGCCAGAATATGAAGCTGTCATTCTGGCCTCGACCCCTAACGATGGAAGGGAAACGATACGCATAACTTCTGATCTACGGTTTCCGGCAGTTCCGGTAGGAGAGATGCAAACCCTTATGACAGGACACCCCTATCAGATAAAAGTTTCTAATCTTTCGGGTAACTTATCAAGCAGAGCAAGTAGCTGGGAAGTAGCAGGATACACCGAAGTGATGGTGCTTAAACCCTGGCTTGAGATAGTAAGACCTATGGAAAACGAAAGAGTTGTGCCAGAGAATTACAAGATAGTTTTTAAAAAACACGATACCGAACATCAGGCCTGGTATCACAAGATTTGGGTTGTAATTTCCTATGGAGATTATTTGATAAGAAAACTGCTGTTTTCTTTTCGTAATCCGGTATCTATGATAAATGTTCTAAATGATGAAGAATTTCTGTGGAATGGGCATTTGCCAGAGGAGAACGAATATATATCATTTTTCTCAAGTACCCTTGGTGAATGGTGGGAGAATTACGAAGGCGAGGTTATTCTTGAGATAGAATCTTGGTTTGAGTCGGTTGACGGACTTGTATATCCTGCTGAGAAGTTAGAGAGAAGATTTATAAAGGTAAAGTCCAAGCCTGTTTTCACCGCCCAAGAAGAATGGGTCACTGTGACCCACTCGGATATGGCCGTAGAAGAGGTGGTCCCTTATTATGGAGACATGAGGATCAAGGTGGTGAATCACGGTCCTGAGACCTGTTACGGCCAATTTATCCCCTTTAAGGTTACCCTAACAGATAGATATGCCCATCGAACTTTTAGGAAGCGCTTCCGGCTTCCTTCATCCATCCCTGTTGGTGGCAGGAGGTATGTATACCTGGGGAGAGATTTGGGGATATGCCTTTGGGATACCAGTTTTACCATAGGGGTTGAGTTTGATTCGGAGAGGGACTGGATAGATGAAAACGCCTCCAATGACAGTTACTGGAAGCACTTTGATCTTTCTTTTGATCCGAGACCAAACATCTATTTTCACGATTCCGGGAGGGGAAAGATCAGGATAAGGCGAAGGGGGGATCAGGTAACCGTAAGGGTTTTACCAAAATTCGAGGGGAGAAGTTGGTGCAAAAGGCCTTATACGGTTCGCCTTCGTCTTTTCAAGCAGGAGGGTGGTTTGTTTTATGAGAGAGATCTTCAAACGGAAGAGGGGCCTGTGGAGTTTACCTTGAGTGCCTCAGAGGTGAGGAGATCGGGTGGCGGAGACAACGTTCTTGTGGAAGTTTTCTTGGATTGGTGGGACGATGTGAAGGAGAACAACGAGAGCGACAACTGGGAATTTACGACTTGTGATTTTTGAGAAGCACTCAAGTGCAGAAAGTGATGATGAATTCTTCGTGAGGCATCGTCGGTTGGGCATCAACCCTAAAGCAAAGTAAGGAATGAGGGAGGTTTCCCAGCGGTTTAAAAGAAGATGCTACAACAGAGCCAGGTTCAGCCCGAGGGAAAGGCTTCTAAGGAAGGAGTTTACAGCCAAGGGATATGCGGAAACTTTATCGACTTCTTCGCTCCTGGGGTGGACATCATAAGCACATCACCGGGTGACAGATACAATCTCTTTCATCTAACCTCCATGGCCGTTGTCTCTGTCACGGAAGCAGCGGTTCCATTCTCTTCGGTTCCGTCCCGGGCCCCGCCTCATGCAGACGCTAAAAGCCTTCGGGCAGATGGCTGAGGAGTTGGGGCAGCCTGGCAGGGACGATCGGTTCGGCTATGAGCTGGTGGAGCTGAGAAACCTTTTGAACCAAAAGGGGCACAAGGGGAACAAAAAGCAAAGAAACAAAAATCAAAATAAGGAGGTTTAAGATGAGGGAAAGAAAAATTTTGAGGGTGTCATTGCTGAGTTTGTTCCTTACCTTCTTCCTTTCAGCTCAGGTAATGGGGGGCACAGAAAAAGGTAGAATCTCGCCTAAGGTCCCCCCCGACCTCGCATCCAGGAATTGAAAGAGTTAAGAAAAGGGTTCTGCCAGTACTTCCCGATATAAGGACAGATTTGAGATGGGAGCTTGTGAGATACACACAATTTGGGTTTTCCGGCGACAGGGGGACAAACCCCAGAAGGCGGATCGTCCCCCAGGAGGTCTCCAGGAACTTCCTCACCCTGTAACCGTAGCGGTAAAGCCTGGGCGCCTCTCGGCCTCATACCTCCCCCTTCTCACCACCTCGTCCCTCAAGGCCTCAAGAAGGCCCTCGAAGGTCTCCTTGAGAAGCCCAAGGACCTCTTCCCTGACCCTCTCCTGGGCTTGCTTAAGAAGCTGACTTAAGCTAACCTTACTTTTCAGATTGTTTTTGCATGGGGTATCTCCTCCTTTCTCTTGGGTTTGAGTCGGGAGATACCCCCTATCTTTTTAAATTAACCCCC
>QMPS01000109.1 GCA_003648675.1 Aquificota bacterium | reverse complement strand
GGGGTATCACTACAAACGTAGTGCTTACCTCAGGTGTAAGAGAAAACACAAAAAGGAGAGTTGGCCTAAGTGAGGTGGTAGAATGGCGAAAGGCAAAAAGAGGGTAAGAAGGGTTAGAACGTTCCCACTGATGGCGGTGCCCGTGGGAGCCAACGCAATCGTAAGGAGCGGAGTTCCTGAAGCCGTTAGCCACATGGCCCAGGGGAATTTTTACGAAGCCCTCCAAGCCATGGAGGGGAGAGCCTCTTTCAGGAATATGGCCTCAATCGCAATCCCTGCCCTCATGTGGGGACTGTTTAGGCGATTTGTGGGACCTGTCCAACTCTATCGTGGTAGGTCCTGGAGACTTACCCTATTCTAAGAGGTGGTGCCCATGGGATGGCATGGTATGGCGTATGCTAAACAGTTGGGTTCTGGGAGTGAAGGGACCCTCACAGAATTGAACGGGGATAGCGTAGTTCCGCCGTACGGCGACGAAATGCAGTTGGTGGCCCTTCTGGCCAGACAGGAGGGGGGCTCCGCAATAGACTACATCAAGATAGAGAGCAACGTATGGCCAGGGGCCTATGACCTGGAGATTGGCGACGTGCAAAATGACCTGGCACCCCTCAGAAGATTTCTCAGACCCTCTGAGACAATCACAGTCAAGGCCAAACAATCTACGGGGGCCTCAAAATATCTGTTTGTGGCTCTCCTTATTCGCACAGCAGACCCTGAGGTTCCCAGGGGTCAAGGGGAAATCCTCGCAAGACAAGTTACACCAACAGCAGGGGCTGGGTCCTGGGGTGGCACACCAGCCACAATTGGACCAGGGACCTCCGACGCTCTCATTCCCTCTCATGATTATGCTCTCATAGGGGCCCAGGTGGATGAGGGGATAATCAAGGTAGAAGCGACCTCATTTGCAGGGAAACCAGCATTCGTGGGGGCTGAGAAGCCTCTATACCTGCCAACGGGAATGAGGTTCAGGGGAGATGACACCCTCAAGGTTTACGCATGTGGACCCTCAGCCTCTGCCGTGAACGTGGTTCTTTTCTTTGAAGACCTGGGACCCTCAAGGGGTGGCCCAATCGCCACAAGGGCACCGACGGGACCCCTCAGGGAAATGCCAACTCGCCCAGGAATTACCTTTCCTGGGGGCTTTAGGGGCATTCTGAGGGAAATCATAGGCTGAGGGGGTGATATCATCCCTTACGTATGCCCTCGGTGTAAGAGGGAATTTAAGACTGCCTCTGCTCTCAGGGAGCATTATAAAACTCACAGGTGGCACAGATGACGGGGCTTAAGGATATCTTAGACCAATACAGACTAAGAGACGTGGACCCTCAGGAATTGGTAGCTATGGGTATCCTTCCCGTAGTAGTCATAGGCACAATTGACCAGGGAAACGAAAAAGCCCAAATGCTCAGTGAAGCCTACATACCCGTGGCTGAGAAAAAAAATACATGGGTGTGGGAAAAAGTCTATGAAGAGAACAATATAGACGCCGATAGACCAGCAGGAACTAAGATTTTTAACGGTAAGATTTCAGGAAAATATATTTGTCTCGATGATTGCGATATGTGGGGCTACGTGGTAAAACAACAAGCAGGGGGGGCAGGGGTGGCTAAAGTTGATGTTCATTATGTTGGTTCATTTGACGCTACAAATTGGGGGAGTTCCTCAGCAATAAGAAGCGGAGTAAAAGACGCTTTGGATATTGTGAGACCTGGTTCAGGTGCAGTTTACAACTTTTATTTTTGCAGATACAACAGTATAAACGTAAAAGTAAACACTCAGGGAGCGGATTTATACACTGTTCAGTTGTGGAGGAGGAGGAAACAGTAATGGACGATAAGAGCTTACTCTTAGCGATAGCCATAGTTACGGGTGGCCTCTGTTACATTACCTACATGCTCTCTCCCTATGCCTCAGATGGCGGTGTATTATCCCTAATTCTCGCATGGATCGCTTTTTTGGCTGGGAGGATATCAAACTATCCTGGAGGTGGTAAAAAATGGTGGAGGGCACCAGGGGTATAGGGGAATTGTGGAGAAGGAGAGGAAGGGAGCCTTTGCGACCTCTCCCTGAAGATATTGCCTCTCAAGCACAGAAAAGGGAGGAAGACGGCTGGGAAACCGTGAAGGATATCTTAGCCCTTATTCCTGATATCGTGGCAGAAGCGGGGCTTTATGCCCTTCTGGTGAGGGGTGGAGATTACCTTTCCGCTCAGATAATCCGCATAAAGATACCAAAAGGGAAAAGGGGGGGAGAGATGGAGTTCACCATAACCCTGGGGACCCTTATAACGCTCCTTATCATTTGGAGGGCATACGCAATCGTGGAGAAAGGTTCAGAAATAGACATTTCGGGGGAGGGCCTACTTAGGTGGGTGGTAGAATATGCAGATTTCTGGGGCAGGGTCCTGTTCCCCTGGACCTCTATCATTTCTTAACGAAAAAATAGGGGGGAGAGGGCAAAAAATAGCCCTCCGTGAAGGTTTTTAGAAAAATTCTTTTAGAACCTCATTTAGGGCCACATCCAACCCTTCTGGCTCCCTTCCCAGAAGGGTAAGAATTGCCTCTCTGGTCATGTCCCTGACTTCATCCCTGGAAAGACGGGGCCATTTCCCTGTTGCTACTCCAACTCCTACCTTCACCAAGTCCCTGAGAGGTATCTTCCCCCCCTGTCTCCGTGCCTTTAGGAGCATGGCCTTCTGTAAGACCTCAACCCTGGATTTCCGTAGGTCCCTGGCCTTCTTTTTGTCTTCAAGTTTTTTCTGGAGTATTTGACGCTCCCTTTCTACTTCTTCCAGCCTTCTGATGATGTAATCCATGTCCTTATCCTGGTTCCTGATATAACTTCTAAGCAAATCATCTACCAGGGGGGAAATTCTGATACCCCTGCTCTTAAGATACTCAATAATATCCTGGCTCAGGTAGAGAGTTGTTATTTTTTTCTTCATGCTTCCCCCCCTCCTCCTGTTCCTCGTAGAGTTCCGCATAAAGTTCCTGGAGGTCAAAGCAGGATTTTGCTACCGCTATGGAGACATTTATAACTGATTTGTGGATGTTTTCGCTCAATTGCCGTAGAAAATCCTCGTAAACGCCAGAAACGCCGAATAGTTCTAAGACTAATCCCTTGTGCACTGCTCCCATTATCGTGTATCCTCCTTTCGGTCCCCAATCCACTATTACGTTTATCCGTGGGGCGGGGCAGAAGTTGGTTCCTCCCTCGCATGGCTCATCTATATTCTTGTGTCCCATGTCTATCTCTCCGATTGCATGGACCACTTTTCTGAGGGCTTCCCCGATATCCTCTCCGTATTTCTGGCCCACTTCCTTAAACACCTTCTCCCAATCTACCTTTTCCTTCTCTTTCTTCTCTTTCATACTCATGTCTCACAACCTCCTTAGCAACGTCGGCCATGGCCTTTAGTGCCGTGTGTGCCAGACAGTATCCAGCCCACAAGAAACCAGACGGGTTCCCAGCACATCTTTTTTTGTCACCCCCTGGGGGAGTTCCCCCGATACCTGTATGCTTTTCAAGTATTTATTTTTTATTTTAAATTAAATAATAAATAATAATTAAAGGAGGTAAGGGAGGGAAAAATCGTGAGAAATATTTCGGGACAAACTATAAATATTCTGAAAAAAGAATATAGGCTTTTCTGAGTCATATCGGTTCCCGATAACAATATATAACGGAAAATCCTATCCTGGATGTGGTGATAATATGGACATGGTGGCCTTAATACTGTTCGTGGTCATGCATATTGAAGGGCTGGTTATCCTCCTCTGGATAAGAAAAAGAGGAGTAAAAGCAATCATCAAGCACATCCTGAGTAAATCTACCCTTACTCCTAAAGACATCAGGGAAATCATAGAAGACTTAGCGGAGGAATACGCACCAGAATTGATTAAAGAGTTGGCTGATTGGATACGTGGACAATTCTTAACCCTGGTCCACCAGGATAAGGCATACAAGGGTAGGATAGCGGAATGGCTCCTTTCATCCTCACATCCTCTGGTTGAGATGTTCTTTGACACATTCCCAGAAGCCAGACGTTACATTAGAAAACATCCAGACTTTGCCTTTTGGTTGGCTGGGCAGATACTACCTCGCTTAATGCAGATGGGCCTACTCTCCCCTGAAGGAATGGAGCAGTTCTTAGCAGGAATGCAACCTCAAAATGTCCAAGGATTGACAAAAGATATATATACGCCCTCGGACCTTCCACCTTTGCCAACTTTCGGGGGCGTAAAGAATGACAAGGCATAAGAAATACTGCCCATATTGCAAGGGGTATCACTACAAACGTAGTGCTTACCTCAGGTGTAAGAGAAAACACAAAAAGGAGAGTTGGCCTAAGTGAGGTGGTAGAATGGCGAAAGGCAAAAAGAGGGTAAGAAGGGTTAGAACGTT
>QMPS01000108.1 GCA_003648675.1 Aquificota bacterium | reverse complement strand
GGTGAAGAGGAGGTCGGGTTGGAAAGCCTCTAGCAGGTGTGGTATCAGCTCCTGGTAGGCCCACCACAGGGCCTCGTCCTCTGTGTAGCGGTCCAGGGGGAGATTGAGGTTGTAGCCTTTCCCTGCCCCTTCTCCCATCTCCTCCAGGGCCCCCGTGCCCGGATAGGTGTCGGGCCCATACTGGTGGAAGGAGACCGCCAGGACCTTGGGGTCCTTGTAGAAGGCCTCTTGGACAGCGTCGCAGTGGTGGGCGTCTATGTCAAGGTAGAAGACCTTTGCTCCTCTGTTGATAGCCTCCTTGAGGGCGATGACAATGTCGTTGAGGTAGCAGAAGCCCCCGGCCCTGCTGGGCCAGGCGTGGTGCATGCCCCCGCCTATATGGAATACTCTTCTGCCCTCCAGGGCTTGGAGGGTGCCTTCTATGGTGCCTCCCACTACAAGCCGGGAGAGGGTGTACACGCCGGGGAAAACGGGGTTGTCGCTGTTGCCCAGGCCCATGGCGGGGAAGGGTTTCCCCTCCCGGTCTGCCGCTTCCAGGGCCTCTAGGTACGAGGCTTCGTGAAAGGTAAGAAGGGCGTCCTCGGGGGCTTCCTGGGGCTCAGTCTTTTCCACGGGAGGAGAGAGGAGGCTGTAGTGCTCTATGAGATCCACGGCGAGCTTAAGGCGGAAAATCCTTAGAGGATGATCGCGTCCGTAGTCGAACAGGGCATACCGGGGAGTGTAAAGGAAAAGGGGGGGAGCTTCCATGGGCACCTCCTGCGAGTTTTTTCCTTTTTTACCCCAGGGCAGGGGAAAAGGGAAATGGCTCTCCTTCCAGGGGGAAGGTTTTTTGCGAAAGGGGTTCCAACTTTATTGACCCTTTTCCTTTCCAGGAGTATAGGGGCATAAAAACGCGGGCCTTAAAGGTCCGTGGGATTGGGAGGGGTTAGTCATGGGTGAATACGTTGTGGCAGTGGCTGGTGCAACCGGTGCTGTGGGTCGGGAGATGATAAAGACCCTGGAGCAGCGCAAGTTCCCAGTGAAAGAGCTAAAGCTCTTTGCCTCTGAGAGGTCTAAGGGGCTGGAGCTGGAGTATAAAGGTGAGCGGATAAAAGTGGAGGTGCTGGAGAAAGGCTGCTTCAAAGGCGTGGATGTGGCGCTCTTCTCTTGCGGTGGTGGCAGGAGCCTGGAGTTTGCCCCCGATGCCGCCGCCAGCGGGGCTGTGGTTATTGACAACTCCAGTGCATGGCGCATGGACCCTGACGTGCCTTTGGTGGTGCCTGAGGTGAATCCCCATGCCGTGGCCGACTACAAGAAGAAGGGTATCATAGCCAATCCCAACTGTTCTACCATCCAGATGGTGGTGCCTCTCAAACCTCTCCATGATTACGCCAAGATCAAGAGGATCATAGTGGCCACCTACCAGTCCACCTCTGGGGCGGGGAAGAAGGCTATGGACGAGCTTATGGAGCAGACCAAGGCTATCCTCAACTTCCAGCCCATCGAGTGCAAGGTCTTTCCCCATCAGATCGCCTTCAGCTGTCTGCCCCACATAGATGTCTTCTTGGATAACGCCTATACCAAGGAAGAGATGAAGATGTACAACGAGACCAGGAAGATCATGGAGGATGACACCATTCTCGTGTCCGCTACCACCGTCAGGGTGCCGGTGTTCATCAGTCACTCCGAGGCGGTGACCATAGAGACGGAGAAGGAGATCACCCCTGAGAGGGCTCGGGAGCTTCTCTCCAGTTTCCCCGGGGTCATCGTTCAGGACGATCCTGCCAACAATGCCTATCCTTTGGCTATTGATGCTGCTGGGAAGGACGAGGTTTTTGTGGGTAGGATTAGGAAGGACCTGGCTTTTGAGCACGGCCTGTCCATGTGGGTGGTAGCTGACAACTTGAGGAAAGGGGCGGCTTTGAATGCCGTGCAGATAGCAGAAGTTCTGGTGAAGGAGTATATGTAGTGGAAGGTCCCTTCCAGATACAGGTGCCTCTGGCCTTCACCTTTGACGACATACTGTTGCTTCCCGGGTATTCCGAGGTCCTCCCTTCAGAAGTGGAGGTGAGGACCCGGTTTACCCGGAACGTTTCTATTAACATCCCCATTGTCAGCGCTGCTATGGACACCGTCACTGAGGCGGAGATGGCCATCGCTTTGGCGAGGCAGGGGGGGATTGGGGTCATCCACAAGAACATGTCCATCGAAGAGCAGGCCCGGGAGGTGGACAAAGTGAAGCGCTCGGAGAGCGGTATGATAGTCCATCCCATCACCATGCGGCCCAACCAGAAGATCAAGGAGGCACTGGAGGTCATGTCCCGTTACAAGATCTCTGGGGTGCCAGTCACCCTGGAGGATGGGACCCTGGTGGGGATTCTCACCAACCGGGACCTGCGCTTCGAGACAGACTATGAGAAGGAGATCCAGGAGCTCATGACCAAAGAGAATCTAGTCACGGTGCCCGAGGGCATCACCTTGGAGGATGCCAAGAAGCTCCTCCACAAGCACCGTATAGAGAAGCTCCTGGTGGTGGATGACGATTTCAAGCTCAAAGGACTCATCACTATCAAGGATATAGAAAAGATCAGAAAGTACCCCTTCTCCTGCAAGGACGAACTGGGCCGTCTCCGCTGTGCAGCGGCCGTAGGGGTGGGGCCTGATTCCATGGAGCGGGTAGAGGCCCTGGTGGAGGCTCAGGTGGACGTTGTGGTGGTGGACACAGCCCACGGCAACTCCCGTTTTGTTATAGAGACTGTGAGGAAGATAAAGGAAAAGTATCCTGAGAAGGACGTGGTGGGCGGAAACGTGGCCACCCCTGATGGCGTGAGACGCCTGATAGAGGCAGGGGCCGATGCTGTGAAGGTGGGGGTGGGCCCTGGCTCCATATGCACCACCCGCGTGGTGGCAGGCATTGGTGTGCCCCAAGTGACAGCCATAGCCTGGTGTGCTGCCGAGGCCAGAAAACACGACATCCCCGTTATTGCCGATGGGGGGATCAAGTATTCGGGAGATATCACCAAGGCCCTGGCTATGGGGGCCAGTTCCGTCATGATCGGCAATCTCCTGGCGGGCACTGAGGAGAGTCCAGGGGAGGTGGTCCTCTACCAGGGACGTAGTTACAAGGTTTATCGAGGCATGGGCTCTTTAGACGCCATGAAGAAGGGCTCCAGGGACCGATACTTCCAGGACCAGTTCGACATGGAGGCCAAGAAATTTGTGCCCGAAGGCATTGAGGGCCGGGTGCCTTACCGGGGTCCCCTGGCTGACATGGTCTATCAGTTGGTGGGGGGCCTGAGGGCAGGTATGGGCTACTGTGGGGCCACCAACATTCCCGAGCTTTGGGAGAAGGCCCGTTTTATCCGCATCACGGCGGCAGGGCTTAAGGAGTCCCACGTCCACGACGTCATTATCACCAAAGAGGCGCCCAACTACTGGCTCGAGTAGGGGCCTGTTTGTAAGAACCCGGCGGGGTAATTGGACTCCTTCCTGCCTTTCGTGGGGCTAGAAAGATCTAAGCTCTTGGGGGTCGGGGATAGTTATGGGTTTTAGGTCTTTATTAAGGGGTTGGCTGTCCAGACCTTTGGTTAAGGACGTTTTCAGTACTACGGCCCTGGCCCTTGCGGGGAGAGCGACGGGTTTTTTGATCCCCTTCTTTATAGCGATATGGTTCGGTGCAGGCAGGGACACGGACGTTTTTTTCTTTGTTTATGGCCTTATTTTGCTTATGGCTACCGTTTTCGGGGATACCGTGGGAGAGGTGCTCATCCCGTTTTTGGCGGAGCTTAAGGCGAGAGGGGAAAAAGTCTCCGTCTACGTGGGAAGACTTATGGTCTTGGGAGGATTACTGGTTACGGCGGTGGTAGTTCTCCTCTGCCTCGCTGCAAAAGAGTTCATTCCCCTGGTAGTGCGATTTTCTCCTTCTCAGATGGGGCTTCTCTTTCGCCTCTTGGCGGAGATGGCCCCTTTGGTGGTCCTGGTGTCCTGGGTTAATGTGCTGATGGCCACCCTTAATGCTGCCAAGATGTTTTCGCTACCCGCTGTCTCTCTTTCCATTAGGTCGGTGATAACCTTGCTCATGATATACCTCTTTAAGGGGAGCCTGGGGGTGCATTCTATTGTGCTGGGTTATGTGGTGGGTGAAGGGGCCAGGCTGGCCGTGATGCTGCGTAAGGTGACAACAGTAGAAGGCTTCCCCATCGGCAGGGACTCGTTCTCGTGGGATCCATCTTTGTTTAGGTTCCTGGGTGTGGCCTTTTTTCGCTCTGGGGCCATGATTCTCAATCAGGTGAATCAAACGGTGGACAAGGCTATGGCCTCTTGGCTGGTGGTGGGGAGTGTGTCGGTTCTCCATTATGCTGGGAGGCTCACCATGGCCCCCATTCTCATCCTCACTTCGGGAACTATGATTCCCTTTGTTTCCCATTGGAGCGAGAGATTCGCTAGGGAGGGTCTTGCG
>QMPS01000107.1 GCA_003648675.1 Aquificota bacterium | reverse complement strand
CTTAATATTGGTTTTGATGAGTTTTGTTGGTTTTATGGTGTGGGGGTGTAGTTGTCGGGTTTGCGAAAAGGAGGCTGCTCCCCCTGCGCCTGTTGTGTCTCAGGAGGCTCCTCAGAAGCAGGGCCCTACACCCGAGGAGCTTAGGGCTAGAGAGTTGGCCCGTTTAAGGCAAATGGAGTTGGAGAGGCAGAGAAGGATAGAGGCTATGGCCAAGGCCTTTGAGCAGAAGGATATCCATTTCGATTTTGACAAGTACGACCTGAAACCCGAAGCCCGGGCTACCCTGAGAGAACTGGCCAACTTCCTTTTGGAGCATCCTGAGTTCAAGGTGAGGATTGAGGGGAACTGCGACGAAAGGGGCACCGAGGAGTACAACCTGGCTTTGGGTGAAAAGAGGGCCTCTGCTGCCAGGGATTATCTAGTCTCTCTGGGCGTATCGCCGGACAGGATAGACACTATTAGCTATGGCGAAAGCCGTCCTGTCTGTACAGAGCACAATGAAAGCTGCTGGTGGCGCAACAGGAGGGACCACTTTGTACTCATTAAAGTCAAGTAGCTCGGCTTTTGAGGGGAAGAGGAGGCGATTCCTTTTCCCCTTTTTAGTTCTCTTCCTTTTAGTGGGGTGTGTAGCGACCACCAAAGATATGGAATCTTTGGATGCTCGTTTGACGGTGGTGAGTGACAGGCTGAGTGGGATAGAGGACCGGTTGGAATCCATGGAGGAGCGCATTACCCTGTTGGAAGAGAGAGAGAAGAGGGTGGAGGCCACTTTCAAGGCTTTTAGAACTAGATTGGCAGATACAGAGGCGTCTTTGGATGATTTGAAGGGTGATCTCCGCTACTTGAGGGACGGGGTGGAGCGTTCCGACAAAGCCCTATCTGACCTGGGAGATCGGGTAGTTCAGTTGGAGGCTCGTCTCGTTGCCTTGGAGAAGGGGGTCAAGGTTATTGAGGCCAGGGAAGAAAAGAAACCTGTAGATCCTCAAAAACTCTACGATACGGCTCTCCAACTCTTCAGGGCGGGCCAGTATTTGGATGCCATGGAGGCCTTCAAGAAGTTTCTCCGTGAGTTTCCCGAACACAATCTGGCGGGCAACGCTCAGTATTGGATTGGTGAGTGCCTCTTGGCTATGGGCAAGAAAAAGGAGGCCATCTTAGCCTTCGATAAGGTGGTGAAGGGTTATCCCAATAGTCCCAAAATCCCCAGTGCCCTTCTCAAGGAGGGGCTCACTTTCTTATCTCTGGGTGACAGAGCCGTGGCCCGGATTTTGCTGAAACGGGTGGTAGACGAGTATCCCGACACAGACCAGGCCAAGATAGCTGCCAAGAAGCTGAGGAGTCTGGCTGTCAGTAAGCCTCGAACCACCAAGAAGAGGACCAAAAGTAAGCCCTGATTTGAGACTTGTGTGTACAATGGGGGGGAGCCTAAGGGTCCTCTCCCTTTTTGTGGGTGTTTTCTTATTTTGCCCCGACACCCGAGTAGGAGATGTTTCGCTTCTCTAGGTGCTCTACGATTTCCCAAGTCAGTGCCATCCATTGAGTGTTGGAGAAGCCGTCATCCCACAGACTGATCTGGTCTGTTGGGGTGATGAAAATCCACCGATAACCGCCTCGGCTAGCGAGGGAGGCTCTTCTCACACTTTCCCAGGGCAGAAAAACCTTCTCGCCGTTGCGTTTGAGGATGTGGAGACCTTTTTCGTCTATTTTTACCATCTTGGGGGCTTTGAATACGGAGCGGAGGGAGTAGAGGGTTCCCGCTAGCAGACCTAGCATGCAACCGGCGATCAGCCCCAAGCCGATAGAGGACCGGTTTTTGCCCCAAAGGAGAGTCCCTTTCATTGTGGCTAGGACCCACGTTCCCAGGGCTACTACCAGGATTACACCGGCGCAGCTCAGGATTTGATTTTTCCAGGAGGTCTTGAACTCCATGTTTGCCTCCTCTTTCTTCCTAAAAAGGCTGGGGCGATATCTATTACCATGTTATATGTGTATGTCTTTCTGGGAGCCTGCGCCATGGGTGTAGAGTAGTTTGGTTTTAGGCTCTGGATGCCAAGAATTCTCTCACCCGGCGGGCCGTTTCCTGGGAGTTGGAGACACAGTCGTTTAGGCCTATTCCTCGGTAGGCGTTGGAGTTGAGGAAGAGACCGGGAAGCTCCCCCAGGTAGCCTTCTATCCTCTCTAGTTTGGCGCTGTGGCCTGTCACGTATTGGGGAATGCCTTTCTCGTGCTGGAAGACTTGGACGAGCAAGGGTGGAGCCGATATACTCATAATAATAGCAAGGTCCTTTCGTACCATCTCCACTAGCTCTTCGGGAGATTTCAAGGCCAGATCAGGCTGGCGGTCTCCTCCCACCATGGCCCGCAGGAGCACTTTGCCTTGAGGGGCTCGATTGGGAAAGATGCTGGAATCCCACAAACATCCCAGGATAGATAGCCCCTCTTTTCTTGGTACCAAGAAACCGAAGCCTTTGGGAGGAAATCGGAGGGTATCCTCTTCTCGGTAGGCTAAAGCCACCACAGAAATGGGGGCGTAGGGGATTTCCAAGAGTTCTTTGGCCAAGGGAGGTGCCATGGGTGCTAAAATATTGCCTGCTCCGTAGGCAGGTGTGGCCAAGACTAGGGAACGAGCCTTGATGGGTCCCCTGTTAGTTTCCAAGAGGTAATGTTTCCCTTCCCGTCTCACCGATACGGCCCGGGTTTCGGGAATGACTTTTTCCCCTAACTCTTTTCCCAGGGCTTCTATGAGCTGGGATACTCCCCGGCGGAAAGAGGTGAGTTTGCCTCCTGGCCCTGTGGGTCCCCCTTTGGCTCTTCCCTCTTTTTTCAAGGCCAGCATGCCTTTGATGAGTCCTCCGTATCTCTGCTCCAGCTGGTGAATGGTAGGAAAGGTGCTTTTGAGACTCACCCTGTCGGGGTTTCCGGCGTAGACGCCAGCCACCATGGGGTCCAGGAGGGTTTCCAGGGCCTCTTTGCCAAGCCGTCGGGTGGCGAATTGTGTGAGGGTTTCGTCAGCTTCAGGAGGGGCCGGTTTCACAAAGTACTCCATCACCAGCCGGGCTTTTCCCCAGGGGGACAACAGGGGACTGAGGAAGAAGGCAGGGGGAGAGAGGGGTATGGGTCTCAGTTTCCCTCCAGTGAAGATGTATCTTTTGCTGGTTTCTGGTGAAGCGGGGTATAGTTCTTTTTCCAGGCCCAGCTCTTTCACCAGCTCTAGGGTGTGGGGTTTGTTGTCCAGAAAACCATTGGGTCCCTCTTCGATAATGAACTCATCCACATATCTGGTTAGCATCTTGCCCCCCAGTTGGGGAGCAGACTCTAAAAGGAGGATAGAGGAGATACCCTCTTTCAGAAGGTAATGGGCCGTTGCCAGTCCCGATATGCCGCCGCCCACTATTACCGCTTGATACTCCTTCATGTCACACGCTCCAAAATCAGCTCCTTCCACGTCTTTATAAGGTTGGGGTGGAGATTGAGGGCTGGTACCCTGGCAAAATTTCTTATCCCTGCCTTTTCTGCTTCTTCTCTGAAGACTATATCTATCTCGTAAAGGGTTTCAAAGTGGTCCGAAACAAAGCTTATGGGTACCAATGCCAGGGAAGAGAGGCCCTCTCGGGCTAGTCGAAGGATTTCGTCTTCCACCGATGGTTCCAGCCATTTCACTGGTCCCACCTTGCTCTGGTATGCTACGGAGTAGGGCACAGGCCCCAACTTTTCCATGATGGCCTCCACCGTTTCCTTGATCTGTTGTGGATAGGGATCGCCCTGCCTCACCACCTTCATGGGCAGGCTATGGGCAGAAAAGAGGATGTGGGGTGGCTCTGGTAGATTGGCTGAGGATTCCTTTATGAGTTCCACCCAGGCTTCTATGAAGTGGGGGTGGGTGTGCCAATGGGGAATGGTCTCTACTGTCAAAGGAGAGCTTGCCGTTGCCCTCTCCAGGGCAGCGAAGCAGGAGCCCACTGTGGCCTTGGAGTACTGGGGGTAGAGGGTAAGGGCCACGGCCCTTTCGATTCCTCTCCTTTCTAGTCTCCCCACCGCTTCACGGATAAAGGGGGGGCAGTAGCGCATGCCTAGTTCCACGTGGGCCTCTATCCCTTCTTCTTTTAAGGTCTTTTCCAAGGCCTCGGCCTGGTTTCTGGTGATCTTCAAGAGAGGTGACCCTCCAATCTGCTGATATGCTCCTTTCACCAGGTGGTGCCGGGTGCGGGAAATGATCCAGGCCAGGGGAATTCTCACAGGAGCAGGCAGAGGCAGAATCTCCCTGTCCGAGAAGAGGTGATAGAGGAAGGGCTTGATATCCTCAGTGGTGCTGGCTCCTCCCATGTAGAGGAGAAGGACCCCCAGGGGCTTACTTGTCATGTGTCTTGGTCTCCTGGGAGGCCTTCATTGGTCCTGACCAGGCCTCTTCATCAAGTCCACAAACAGGCAGGAGGAGGGGGAGAGCCCCCGTCGGGCTCGGGCCTTGCTCCATTTGGCCCCCAGCCACTGGCCTAGAAAATAGGAG
>QMPS01000106.1 GCA_003648675.1 Aquificota bacterium | reverse complement strand
GCTTTACTCCTTTTATGTCCAGGCCTGGGACGGGCTCTGGGAGAGAGGGTGTGGGTGAGGTGAGCAACACGTCACAGTCGAAGGGAAATTTCACGTCACATATACGTCACAATTTGTGCTTATCGTTCAGGGTGGGTCTCGTAAGTGCCTAAAAAATTTGGCGTCCCCTGGGGGATTTGAACCCCCGTCGCCGCCGTGAAAGGGCGGTGTCCTTGGCCGGGCTAGACGAAGGGGACGCCCATGGTGAGCCGCCCAGGACTCGAACCTGGAACCAACGGCTTAAAAGGCCGTTGCTCTACCACTTGAGCTAGCGGCCCCCCTAAAAGCGGAGACCTTATGTAGCAAGAGCCTTTAACAGGGTCAAGCCCCATAGATTTTTCTTCGATCTTTTATTAATTTAACCAACCCAGGGGGATTGTAAAGTGCTGCTAGAACTGATGGCCAAAAACTTCGCTCTGTTCCACAGGGTGGAGGTCCACTTTCGACCTGGTTTCACTGCCATAACGGGAGAGACGGGATCGGGAAAGTCTCTATTGGTCAACTCTCTCTCCTTACTTCTGGGCAGGAAAGCCGACACTCTATGGATCCGAGAGGGAGAGGAAGAAGCCTGGGTTGAAGGCGTCTTCTCTTTGAAAGGGCTGCCCCATGTTAAGGCCTGCCTCCGGGAGGGGGGTATTCCCGTGGAAGAGGAACTCTTGGTGAGAAGAACCATCTCCCGGGAGGGGAGAAACAGGGCATATGTGAATGACACCCCTGTAACCCTAAGATTCCTCCAAGAGATAGCTACCGGCTTGGTGGAGATCCAGGGCCAAAGAGAGAGCCTCCTGCTTCTCAAAGCCCAGAATCACCTCAGACTCCTAGACGCCTTCGGCCGCCTAGACCCTCTGGTCAAAGAATACAGGGAAGCCTTCAGGACTTACAAAAGGCTCCTCCAGGAGAAAGAAGAGGCTGACAGAAGCCGGGAAGAAAGGCTCCGACGTATGGACTACCTGGCCTTCCAGATAGAAGATATTGAGAAAACCGCCCCCAAGCCTGGAGAAGACGAAGAGCTTCGCCAGAGGAGGGAATGGCTCCGCCAAGGAGAACGCCTTAAAGAGGCCCTGGCCAAGTCCACTGAGCTGCTGGACGGCGAAGGACCATCAGTGGCCCAGGGCCTCCGGGAGGTCCTGGGTCTCTTATCCCCCCTAGCCCCCCTAAAAAAGGACCTGGAGAGGGAAGTAGCCCATCTGGAAGAAGCCCTCATTATGGTCCAGGAAGGATGCACCAACCTGGAGGGGCTCCTAGAAAAGGTGGAGATAAACCCCCTGGAATTAGCCGAAGTGGAGGAGCGACTAGATATCCTCCACCGCCTCAAAACCCGCTACGGCAACACCCTGGAAAGGGTCCTGGAGTACCTGGAGGAAGCCAAAAAAGAATATACCGCCTTGGAGGCGATCCAGGAGAGAAGCGAGGGCCTGGAAGAGGACATCCATCGGGCCCAAGAGAAGGTTCTAGAGGTGGGGAGAAGACTAGGAGAGGCCCGCCGAGAAGCCGCACAAAAGATGGAAAAAAGGGTAGAAGAGACCCTAGAACAACTCCTCATGGAAGAGTGCCGCTTCATAGTGCATTTCAGGGACCTCCCAGAACCCGAAGCCCACGGCTTGGAAAGGGTAGAGTTTTTCATCAGACCCAACCCAGGAGAAGCTCCCAAACCCTTGAATAAAGTGGCCTCAGGGGGAGAGCTCTCCAGGATGTCCCTTGCAATTCGCAGGGTTTTATCGGATATAGGGGAAATTCCTATTCTAATTTTAGATGAGATAGACGCTGGGATAGGAGGCATTACTGCTCACAAAGTGGGAGAACTTTTAAAAGAGCTGGGGGAGAGATATCAGGTGATCTGTATCACTCACCTGCCCCAGGTAGCACGCCACGCCCATTGGCAATTGGCCGTGCACAAAGAGAGGGATAGGGATAGGACGGTCACCAGAATCAGAGAACTGTCCCCTTCGGAAAGGGAAGAAGAGCTGAAGAGAATGGTGGGAGAGAAAACACCCCAGGAGGTGAAGGGTTAGGATGGTGGTTATTGATGAAGAGAGATGTAAGGGCTGTGGCCTCTGCGTGGAGGCCTGCCCCCACAGCCTCCTCATGATCAGTGAAAAGGAGGTTAACAAGGGAGGCTATCATCCCGTGGTTTGCGTTTCTCAGTCGGACTGCACAGGCTGCGCCCTCTGCGCTGAGGTCTGCCCAGACATATGCATCGAGGTTTACAGGTGACGCCATGAGTGAACTATGGAAGTGCTGCGATGCCATAGCCGAAGCGGCCGTCAGGGCTGGATGCAGGTTCTTTGCGGGCTATCCCATTACCCCCCAAAGCCCTATCATGGAATATCTCTCCTGGCGCATGCCCGAAGTGGGAGGAGTCTTTATCCAGGCCGAGAGCGAACTGGCAGCCATCAATATCGTCCTGGGAGCTGCCGTTTCAGGAGTGAGGGCCATGACGGCCAGCTCCAGTCCTGGTATAAGCCTGATGCAGGAGGGCATCTCCTATCTGGCGGGCTGCGAACTCCCCGCCGTAATAGTGAACATGAACCGGGGGGGTCCGGGCCTAGCGGGTATCCAGCCCAACCAGGGAGACTACTTCCAGGCCACCAAAGGCGGTGGTCACGGTGACTACCGGACCTTAGTTCTGGCCCCTTCCTCCACCCAGGAGGCAGCTGACCTCGTCTACCTGGCCTTCGATCTAGCCGACAAGTACCGCAATCCCGTAGTAGTCTTGGGAGACGCCTTCCTGGCTGGTATTATGGAAGGAGTAGAGATGCCCCAGGAATGGGCCCCACCCTTTCAGGAAAAGCCCTGGGCCCTCACAGGTTGTCAGGGCAGAGACCCCCAGCTCATCAAGTCCCTCTACCTGGGACCAGGGGAGCTGACGGAGCACGACTGGAAACTCTGGAGAAAGTATAAAGAGATGGAGGAGAACGAGGTCCGCTGGGAGGAGTTCATGCTGGAGGGAGCAGAGCTGGTGGTGGTAGCCTATGGCACAGCGGCTCGCATAACCAAGACAGCCATCAAATGGGCTCGGGAGAAGGGGCTGAAGGTGGGCCTCTTACGGCCCATCACCCTCTACCCCTTCCCCGAGAAGCCCCTAAAAAGGCTGGCCGAGACCGGTGCTCGCTTCCTCACAGTAGAGCTGAACACGGGGCAGATGGTGGAAGATGTGGAGAGGGTAGTGAGACAGGAGGTGGCTTTCATGGGACGGCCCGCTGCCGTCTTCTTCCCCGAAGAGATCTTGGAAAAGATCGAGGAGATCATGTGATCTCCTCACAAAATATAAAAGAGCAGGAGGAAGGTATGACCAGGACGTTGCTCTTTGAGATCGGCACAGAGGAGATCCCCGCGGGGTTTATGCCACCTGCCCTCTCCTTCATGGAAAAATACATCGAAAAGACTTTCAAAAACCACCGCATTGACCACGGAGAGATCATAACCATGGGCACCCCACGCCGCCTCACCTTGATGGTGAAGGAGGTGGCCGAAACCCAGCGGGACAAAGTGGAAGAGGTGATGGGCCCCCCTGCCAAAGTGGCCTTCGATGCTGAAGGAAAGCCCACCAAAGCCGCTATAGGCTTTGCCAAAGGCCAGGGAGTGGCCGTGGAAGACCTGAAGGTGAAAGAAACCCCTAAGGGAGCCTACGTCTACGTCTTGAAGGAGGAAAAAGGAGGAAAAACAGAGGATCTCCTCCCCGGTCTTTTGGAGCAACTGGTGAGATCCATCCCCTTCAAAAAATCCATGAGATGGGCCGACAGGGACATTCGCTTCGCCAGGCCCATCCACTGGTTTCTGGCCCTCTTTGGAGAAGACGTGGTGGAATTCGAGATAGAGGGCATCAAGAGTGGTCGCACCACCTACGGCCACCGTTTCTTGGCCCCTAACCCCATAGAGCTAGCCAAACCCGAGGATTACGTAGAAGCCATGGAGAAGGCCAAAGTGGTTGTAGACCACAGGGCCCGCCGGGCCTCCATATGGGAGCAAGTCCAGAGGGAAGCAGCCAAGGTGGGAGGCGTACCCCAGGAGGACGAAGATCTCCTGGACGAGGTGAACTTCCTAGTGGAGTTCCCCGTGGCCACCTGTGGCACCTTCGATCCCGAATTCCTGGAGCTGCCCCCTGAGGTTCTCATCACCCCCATGAAAGAACACCAAAAGTACTTCCCCGTCTTCGACAAGGAAGGCAAACTCATGAACCACTTTGTGGTAGTGAACAATATCCTAACCTCCGACATGGACCTCATCACCCAGGGCAACGAAAGGGTCCTCAGGGCCCGCTTAGCCGATGCTCGGTTCTTCTTCCAGGAGGACAAAGAGACCCCCCTCACGGAGATGTTCGAAAAGCTCAAAGACGTGGTCTTCCAGGAAAAGCTGGGCACCTCCTACGAAAAAGTGCTACGCTTCCGCCAACTGGCCCTCTTCATGGCCGACAAAGCAGCCCCCGACACGAAAGATCTAGTGGATCGCACAGCCCTTCTGTGCAAAGCCGACCT
>QMPS01000105.1 GCA_003648675.1 Aquificota bacterium | reverse complement strand
GACTATGGCCACCCCCGGCTTGCCCGTAGACCGGGCATACCCGTCGGCAGCATGGATTGCTCCCTGTTCATGCCTGGTGAGGATGTGCCGGATCTGGGGATAATTCACCATCTCATCGTAAAGGTTGATGACGGCTCCCCCAGGATAACCGAAGATGAGATCCACCCCCTCCTTTAAGAGACACTCCCAGAAAATCTGATATCCTTTCAATTTAGCCAAACCACCGCCCCCCCTTCTCACCGTCTTTCTTCATCCTTTCTCATAAACGGCCCCTGTACTGGCAGAAGTCACCAGCTCGGCGTAGCGGGCCAGATAACCTTCCTTAACCTTGGGCTCGGGAGGGCTCCACGCCTCCCTCCTCCTGGCCAACTCTTCCTCGCTCACCAGAAGATCCAAGCGTCTACCCGGAATATCTATCTTGATCCTGTCCCCGTCCCTAATGAGGCCGATGGGCCCTCCTTCCATGGCCTCGGGAGAGACATGGCCTATACAGGGGCCTTTGGTACCTCCAGAGAAGCGGCCATCGGTGATAAGAGCCACCGACTCCGCCAACCCCATACCCACAATGGCAGAAGTGGGAGCCAGCATCTCCCGCATCCCGGGACCACCTTTGGGACCCTCATAGCGGATGACCACCACTTCTCCAGGCCTTATGGAACCCGAGGAAATGGCCTCCATGGCCTCCTCCTCCGAATCGAAGCACCGAGCCGTCCCCTCAAACTTCATCATCTTCTCTCCAACCGCCGACTGCTTCACCACAGCACCGTCAGGGGCCAGGTTCCCCCTAAGGATGGCCAAACCACCCTCGGGGTAGTGGGCATTATCCAAAGGCCTGATGACATCATCATCCAGGATCTGGGCCCCCTGGGCGATCTCCCTAATCCCCATTCCTGCCACCGTGGGATTATCCTCCACTTTATCCAGCAACCGCTTCAACACCCCAGGAATACCCCCTGCAGCATCCAGATCTTCCATCATGTAATCTCCTGCCGGCCTCAACTTGGAGATATTGGGGGTCTCCCGACTAATCCTATCGAAAGTCTCAAGATCCAACTCCACCTTGGCCTCATGAGCAACGGCCATGAGATGGAGAACCGTGTTGGTAGATCCACCCAGGGCCATGTCCACCCTGATGGCATTCTCAAAGGCCGTCCGAGTCATGATGTCCCTGGCCTTCACCCCCCTCTTCAGCAACTCCATGACAGCTAATCCACTATCGAAGGCGATACGTCTCTTCCTGGCCAATACTGCAGGGGCCGTGGCACAACCGGGGAGGGACATGCCCAGAGCCTCTGTCATACAGGCCATGGTATTGGCCGTATAAAGCCCCTGGCAGGCCCCCGCACCAGGACAAGCCTCTAGCTCACAACGGGTGAGTTCCTCCTCGGTAATTTCCCCTGCCCGATAACGCCCCACGGCCTCGAAGGTGTCTCTAACCAGGCTCAAGCGCTTATTCCCTATCCTGCCCGAAAGCATGGGCCCTGCCGTCACTACCACCGTGGGCAGGTTCAGTCTACCTGCAGCCATGAGCATACCCGGAGTGATCTTGTCGCAGTTGGTGAGCATCACCAGAGCATCCAGTTTATGGGCCTCCACAATAGACTCTATCATGTCGGCTATGAGTTCCCTGGAGGGTAAAGAGTACTTCATCCCCGAATGGCCCATGGCAACTCCGTCGCAAATACCAGGAACAGTAAAAAGAAAAGCATACCCTCCCCCCGTGTGAATCCCCTTCTCGATCCACCTTTCCAGATCCCTCATGCCTACGTGACCGGGAACCAAATCGGTAAAGCTGCTCACTACCCCAACAAAGGGCATATCCAAGGCCTTAACAGGCATCCCCGTGGCATAGAGAAGGGCCCGATGGGGAGCCCTATCCACTCCCTTTTTCACCTCATCGCTTCTAAACATTCATCCCCCCTGAAACCCTGCGGTATAACTTAGACTTTCTACTCCTTTGCGTTCCCAGAGGCAACGGTTTGGACTCACCCAGTTCCTAAAAAGGTTCTAAAGGGTCAGTTCTCCTTTCTTAACCATGAAGATAATTTCGTTCATTTTGTCCTTCAGCTGAAGCTTGCGCCTCTTTATGCTCTTGATCTCCACCTCCTCCTCTGTGGAGAAAAACCTCTTGCTAGAATAGATTTCTTCCAGCCGAGCCTCCAGCTGGGCATGTTCGGCTTTAAGCTTTTTAAACTCCTCGTGAGTTTCCATAAGCTTCTCTATAATCTCCTGCTCCGTCATCTTCCACCTCCTGAAATTTGAGTCTCATGACCCAGGCATCCTCTCCATCCTCGTAATGCCTGGGCCTCCTTCCCACCACCTTAAAACCCACAGAACGATATAGGGACAGGGCCACCCTGTTCCCCCTCCTCACCTCCAACACCACTTCTCCGGCGCCCATTTTTCTCACCCTCTCTAGGGAATCCTCCAAGAGACGCCGCCCCAATCCCCTCTTCCTCCAAGAAGGATCAATGGCTATATTGGCTAAATAGGCTTCGTCCTCCACCAGCCAGTAGCAAGCATACCCCACAACTTCTCCCTCTTCCTCCCACACAAAAAAAAGGGAGAAGGGGTTTTCCAACTCCCTAGCAAAGAGGGAAAAGCTCCAGGGGAATGAGTAAGAAGCACCCTCTATCTCTACCACTCGGAGGAGATCTCTAACCTCAGCCATTCTTAGTCCCATGAAGACACCTTTATCCCTTTATTGACTTCAGCATCGGAGGGCCTGATGTAGAGGGGATTCAAAGTTAAGGGGTCTTCACCCTCGTCTCCTTGTCTCCACCTATCCCAGGCCAGGAGGGCACCACCTAGGGCAGCTGAAGGTGTAGGATAAAGCCCTTCGACCCCCAAAGCTTCCACCCCCGGCCCCAAAAAGACCACCTTGCCCTCCATGGCCCTCCACTCATCCACGTCCAGGGCCATGTCGGGAGTGAGACGCTCCAACTCACCATCCAACCACCTAAAGAGGGCTCCGTAGCCCTGCCCCCTCCGGGCATCCACCAAAGGAACCAAAATCCTCCCCTCTAAGGGCACAGTCCGAGCCAGAGCATGGGTGACGGTGCAAGAGTAGAGAGACACACCTAAAGAAAGGGCCAGCCCTTTAGCGGCAGCCACGGCCAAACGAATACCTGTGAAAGACCCCGGCCCCCTCACTAGGGCCATGCCCCCTATCTCTTCCCTTTCTCTGTCCGCTAAACCTAAAAGGAGATCAAGAGCCGCGAACATCCGGCTTGCAGTAGTTCTATCCAGGCGAAGCTCCACAGCGGCCAGAAGCTCCCCCCCCTCCATAAGCACCAAACCGCTGGAGGGAGTCGCTGTGTCCCACCCTAGAAGGAGTTTACCATTGGACATAACCGATGTTTTAATCACTACCTCTCGAAGGCCCTTTTGTCAATATTTATCAACTTGATGGAATCCAACCCCCTATGCTATAGGAGACCTCCATGACAGAGGAAAACCTTCAGATGGTAGTGACCGGATTAGGAGGCCAGGGGGTGATCCTCCTCACAAGAATCATAGGCCAGTGGGCCCTCCTGGAGGGGCACGGAGTATTGGCCACAGAAACTCACGGCATGGCCACCCGAGGGGGAAGCGTTACGGCGCACATTAAGATAGGCCAACACCACTTTCCCCTTGTAGCAAAGGGAAACGCCCAGGTAGCCATAGCACTGGCCCCGGGGGAAGAGGGAAGGGCCAAAGAGTACCTCGCCCCTCAAGGCATACTTCTCACCAACAGAGAAGGGGAAGCTCAAGAGAAGGTATGGCCCATACAGGCCACCCGGATAGCCACGGAAGAATTGGGTTCCCCTCTCTTTGCCAATCTCATCATGCTGGGGGTTTTGGGCAGAAAGATCCTGAACACCCCCAGGGAACGTCTCCTGGAGGCCCTGAAAGAAGTGACCAATCCTAAATATCTTAAAGATAACTCCAGGGCCCTAGAGTTGGGGTATAAGGAGGCCGGCAATGCTACAACCTGACTTGGAAGGAATGACTAGAGGAGAGCTGGAACTCCTCCAGCTAGAGAGGCTGAGGAGAACCATCCAGCGCATTGCGGAAAACAACCCCCGCTATCACAAATACATAGGGAAGGTTCATCCTCAGGACATAAAAAGCCTGGAAGACCTGAAGCACCTCCCCTTCCTCACCAAAGATCAACTCCGGGAAGGATACCCTTACGGCTTCACCTGTGCTCCGAGAGAACGATTCCTCCGGTTCCACATGTCCTCAGGCACCACAGGCACGCCTATCATCAACTTTTACACCAGAAATGACATCAACCAGTGGGCCGAAGTCATGGCCCGCTGTTACAGCGCCGCCGGTGTGACCCATAGGGACGTAATCCAGATCACCCCCTCCTTTGGCCTTTTCAACGGCGGCTTCGGTTTCCACTATGGAGCCGAGAAGCTGGGGGCCATGATCATCCCCATAGGCGCTGGAAGGAGCATGCTCCAGCTCCAACTTATGAAAGAACTGGAAGCCACTGTCCTATGTGCCATCGCTTCTTATCCTCTGCGCCTCAT
>QMPS01000104.1 GCA_003648675.1 Aquificota bacterium | reverse complement strand
TTCCTAAGGCTTTAGCTAGGGAAGCTGCATGGAGCTTGGCTTGGTAGACATAACCCTGGACCTCTACTAGGGCTATAGGTGGGGGTGCGGGAGAGCCGTCACTGTGCATGACACTGTCATGAGAGTCCTTCCAACCTTTGTTTATGAGCCCATTGGGAGAAGGTGTATACTCTACGAATCCATCTCCGTCTTTGTCTCCGTAATGGTCTATCCACTGAAGGGCCAGTTCTATGTGGGGCCACAATCTGCTGATGAACTCTAAGTTTCTGGTTCTCTGGTAGTAGGCCTCGGCGAGGGTTATGAAAAGGGGGGTGGCATCCACACTGCCGTAGTACCTGCCGAAGGGGATCTCTCCTGTGGCTGCCATTTCCCCCAGGCGGACTTCGTGAATGATCTTTCCGGGTTCGGCATCTTCTTCGGGATTTTCCTCCTGGGCTTGAGTAGCAGCCAAATAGTTCAGTACTCCTTTGGCGATGGAGGGGTTGATCCAAAGACATTCTAGTGCGGTGATGATTCCGTCCCTTCCGAAAACGGTGCTGAACCACGGAATCCCGGCATAGGGGTAGAGTCCGTAGGGGGTGTGGGTAAGCATCATGAAGATATCGCTGTAGGAGCGGTCCAGCCATGCGTTAAATTCCTCGTTGGAAGTGGTGATGATGCAGGTGTTCTTTCTGAGTTCCTTGAGGGACTGCCTGGTTTTTGATAGTGCTTCTTTGAAGGAGAGGGTAGGGGTTTCTGGTGCGTCTTCTCCTTTGCACATCACGGTAAGGAATAGTGTCGCCTTTTCCCTGGGTTTGAGGTGGACGTGGAAAATGGCATAGTTGGTGCCCAGCTCTGTGGGTTGAGGCATAAAGGACAGAATGGTTTCCCTGAGCACACTGTCCAGCCCTGTGTACCTCAGGGCTATCTGGTTTCCACTCGCAATCTCCTGGAGAGCTGTGCCTCTCTTTTTTCTCACGGTTCCTCTCACTTCAAAGATGTCTGCGAAGTCCGCCCCGAAAAGGATAGAGAAAGGGAGATGGATCTCTTGGGTAGCGTAGTTTTCGATCATTATCTCTTCATAATACCCTCTTTGAAAGAGGAGTTTGCTGCGGCGTATATGGAGGACGCCTCTGGGTAGGAACAGCTCTTTTTCTAGAAAGATGTCGGGATTGGTCATGTCGACGGTGAGCAAGAGATTGTCTCCCCTTACCGCTGAGCTCAAGAGAAAGGGGCGGGTATCGCACAGCACAAACTCCAAGCGGGAGAGGAAGCGGGTTCCCTGGTGGTAGAGCCCTTCCTCTCCCAGCCTCTCTTGGACGATGTCGCCATAGCGGTTGAAGACAGCAAAAGAATCTCCATTCTTGAGGACCAGGTAGTCCTCAAGGGTACGTGGCGTTGTGGCTAGTATGTAGTATTTGTAAGGATGTAGTACGCACTCCCTGAGCATCACACCGCCTCGAGCAGGGGTTTTTCTTTTTCTAATAGTCTACTGTAAACCTTCAGGTAGTCCTGGGCCATTCTGGAGGCCGTGAAGCGCTCTTCAAAGGTCCTTCTGCAACTCAGTCGGTTAATACTTTCCACCTTTTCCACCGCAGCCACGGCCTCGTCCATGTTTCCCACTATGAAGCCTGTTACGCCCGGATCAATGATCTCTGGCACAGAACCGTTTTTCCAGGCCACTACTGGGGTGCCGCAGGCCATGGCCTCAATCATAACCAGTCCGAAGGGCTCAGGCCAGTCTATGGGGAATAGGAGGGCGAAGGATTTACCTAGGAATTCGCTTTTCTCTTTTTCTCCAATCTCTCCTATGAACTCCACCCAGGAGCTCTTCAACATGGGTCTTACCACTTCTTCGAAGTAGTCTTTGTCGGCCCTGTCCACTTTGGCAGCCATGAGGAGTTTCATGCCAGCTCTCTCGGCTATTTGAATAGCCCTGTCTGGCCTTTTTTCGGGTGATATTCTGCCTAGGAAGGCCAGGTATTTGCCGGGCTCCGGGTGAAATTCGTAAAGGTCTTCGGGTAGACCGTGGTACACATTCCCTGCCCAGTTGAGCCAAGGGAGAGGTTTCCTTTGGGCATAGGATATGGATACTACAGGCATATCTTTGAACTCTCGATAAAGGGTTTTTTGGTCTTCTATGTCCAGTCTCCCGTGGAGGGTGGTTACGTTGGGTGTAGGACATCTCCTGAAAAGGGGATAGTGGATGTAGTCGATGTTGAAATGGATGATGTCGAAACTGAGAGCTCTTTTAAAGACCTCTTCCACCATGAGGACATGATGAGCTAAAGGATCCTTGCAACGGGAAGAAAGCCTAAGGGCTTCGGAACAGGGAGAAATGAGCTTTGCTTGGGTTTTGGAGTCTCCGCTGGCAAAGAGGGTTACATCGTGACCTTGCCTTACCAGTTCTTCTGTCAAATAAGAGACAACTCTCTCAGTACCTCCATAGAGTTTGGGGGGAACGCTTTCATAGAGGGGAGAAACCATGGCGATCCTCATGGTCTGCCCTCCTTCAGCTTGGTTTTTTGATTTTTGCTCCAGAGATAAATTCTGAGTCTGTCAATTGGGAATGGCAAGGGGCCCGGTCCCCTTTTAGTTAGATTTTCCTCTGTTTAGGTTTTTGGGCTCTTTGCCGTGGTTTTGCGGCTTTTGGTTTGCTATGCACTTATCTTTGTTCTGTTGAGTGTGTCTATGGCCTGGTCTATAGAGGTTAGTTTTATGAGCTCTATAGCTTTTCTCTGTATTTTCTTGTATGACTTATATACTTCTAGAGACGGCTGTGGATTGCCGTAAATGCGCCAGCCTTTTATGGCTGTGGGCTTGGTCTGTTGCTGTTCCATGTACCCCAGGACGTCCTTGAGAGGGATACCCAGTATGACGCCGGATTCAGGTGGAATGGAGTTGATGAGTTTGCATCTTTCTCTTAGGGCCTTTAGGAAATTGCTTATGGAGTCAGTGGGATATCCTATTCTATTGAAGAATCTTTTAACGTCTTCTCGCTCTAGGAGCCTTTTCAGTGATTCGGGATTGTAAAACAAGATTAACTCTCTATTTTCCCCTTTGATTAGCGATATGTATCTCAGAGGATGTAAGCGCTGCATGATACTGTGCTTGCCGCTTTTCCATGTGATCAGACTTAGTCTTCCTTCTCTCTCTTCACTTGTGATACTGATAGTTGACGCCGGTTTTATCCCGGCTAGAGTCGGAGCTAAGAGGTATAAAAGCTTCAACAGGGTGGTATCTGTCTTATTGGTCAGTTGTATTTTTTGGGTTTTTCTCCCTTTCTTTCTGCTCCAGATATACCATCCTTTACTTTCTAGTACCATCCAGGTGTCGGCGTCTATTTTTATTACGCCTTTGGCCTTTTTGTGCTGCATTAATTTTTTGAGGTTCATCTCCTTCTCCACTTAGTCTTTGTATTTAAATTTATTCTTCGAAAAATAAAGTGCAAGATACAAATTTGCAGCTTCCTTATGGTGTTTTAAGCTGGGAAAGTTCTCTTTTGGCGTGTATGTGCTTGCTCCCTTTGTATGGTTTGTATCTGTGATGATCGGCACATTCGTTTCGTGTGTTCTTGGGGTTGGATCTTGGTATTCTCTCTGTGTTGATATTTGAGATTTCTCTCTTCCTGTAGCGAACTTTCCAGCCCGTCCTTTGAGAAGTAGGGTGCTAAGACATCTATCTCTCTGAGAAACAATGTGGCCAGTTCTGGGTCGAACTGTTTACCTTTTTGCCTTTCGACTTCCTTCATAGTTTCTTCCATGGTTAGTGCTTTCCTGTAAGGTCTGTCTGATAACATTGCATCTATTGCATCTGCCACTGCGATTATTCTGGATCCTAGAGGAATCTCAGATCCTTTTAGACCTTCTGGGTAGCCTTTTCCGTCGTATCTTTCATGGTGATGTAGCACGTATGCGCTTATTTTCTCGAACCCTCTCAATTTGCGGAGTATTTTGTACCCTGTTACGGGGTGCTCTTCTATTCTTTCGAACTCCTGAAGACTGAGTTTCCCTCGTTTTAATAAGATAGAATCTGGTAAAGCTACTTTGCCGATGTCGTGCAGGTGACCTGCTAGGTGGATATTTTCGATCTCATGAGAACTCAATCCTAGTAACTCTGCCATCTTCTGGCTGGCGTTTCCCACTCGGATAGAGTGACCGTAGGTGTAGTGATCTCGCATGTCTATTACAGAGCCTATTGCTTCCACTAGATCATGAGCATCGTAGAGGATGGAGTCTTGTCTAAAAAGCTCAATGTTTCTCTCTTCCCCAGTTAGTCCTGTCTGTCTCTCCCTCTTGTGGTTTAGTCTTATTCTCTTGAGGGTTATGCTGAGCGGTTGCAGTAATGACTTCAGGTTTCCCATTGCTCGAGGGCTCTTATTATGTGGCCTAGACTTCTTCTAGAGAATATGAGAGGGATTCCGTCTTTCTTTGCTTGCTTTTTTAGGCCTTTCAGAGTGTTGTGATTTAAGTAATCACATAGGACTAGAATGAGATCTACTTTCTTAGGTATTCTCTTTCTCCTCTCCTCTGCCGCCTTCCTTCCTGACAAAT
>QMPS01000103.1 GCA_003648675.1 Aquificota bacterium | reverse complement strand
TCAGAGAGCGGGCCATGGGGGACGAGGAGGCCCATCGCATGGACGAGGACTATGTCAAGGCCCTGGAGTATGGTCTTCCCCCTACGGCGGGAGAGGGAATTGGAATAGACCGTCTGGTCACGATCCTCACAAACTCTCCCTCTATCCGGGATGTCATCCTTTTCCCCACCCTGAGGCCTGAAGTGAGAAGAGAGGAGGGGGGCTCAGAGAACTGATGTCCCGTTTGGAGACCTTTGTCGCCCTGAGATATCTCCGTCCCCGGCGGGGCAGGGGCCTTCTGTCCCTCACCTCGGGTATCTCTGTCATGGGAATCGCTCTGGGGGTGGGGGCTCTTATAGCTGTCTTGGCGGTGATGACAGGCTTCGACACCCACCTGAGGGAGAAGATCCTGGGAACCAACGCCCATTTGGTGGTTCTCAGTTACCAGGGGCAGATGAAGGATCCTCAAAAGGTGGTAAAGGCTGCCAGGAGTGTGGAAGGAGTGGTGGCCACAGCACCTTTCGTCATTACCCAGGGACTCCTCAAGACCGACTTGGGAAACCAGGGGGTGGTGATCCGGGGTGTAGATCCTGCTGAAGAAGGTGAGGTGACCATTCTGCCCTCCTCTGTCATCCAGGGGGATTGGAAGACCCTTTCCATAGGGGGCTATGTGGCTGTAGGCAAAGTGCTGGCCCAGAGAATGGGCCTCATGCTGGGGGATCCTGTTACCCTGGTCACCACCGAAGGGCGCATCACTCCCATGGGCCTCATCCCCAGGTTTGGCAACTTCCGGGTGGGGGCCATCTTCGATACGGGGATGTACGACTTCGACGCTAATCTGGTTCTCCTCTCCATAAAGGACGCCCAACGCCTGTTGGGCTGGCAGGATGGAGTGACAGGGGTTGAGATGAAACTGAGAGATATCTATAAGGCCAAGGAGGTGGGTAGGCGGTTGGTGGCCCGTTTGGGTTATCCCTTCTATGCCCGGGACTGGATGACCATGAATCGTAATCTATTTTCGGCCTTAAAGCTGGAGAAAGTAACCATGTTCCTCATTCTCACCCTCATCATTATTGTGGCCGCCTTCAATATTGTCTCTACCCTTTCTATGATGGTCATGGAAAAGAAGCGGGAGATAGGGATTCTCAAAGCCATGGGATGCACCACGGGCGTGATTACCCGGATATTTCTCTTTCAAGGGCTTATCATGGGCACCGTGGGCACGGTCCTGGGGACCCTCCTAGGGCTGGGTATCTCCCTATTGCTTAAAAAGTATCACTTCATTCAATTGCCCAGTGATGTCTATTACGTCACCACCTTACCGGTGAAGATAGTTCCCAGGGACGTGATGATCATTGCCCTTTCGGCCATGATCATCACCCTCATCTCCACAGTGTATCCCGCCAGGCAGGCGGGGCGTTTGGACCCTGTGGAGGCACTGAGATACGAAGGATGAGGGCGGGAGCCGGAAGGCCAAGGGCTAAAGGCTAGTGGTGTGTTGCGTGGTGGGTTGTTCTGAGATAATGGAGGTTTTAGAAGCCCAAAATTTGGAGGTGGTAAGTGAGGATCTTTAACCTCTTCCGCAAGTCCCCGTTTGAGCCTCTACAGGAGATGATGGCCAAGGTGAAGGAGTGTGCTTTCGAGGTAAGGCCCCTTTATGAGGCCCTTCTAGACGGAGACAGGGAAAGGCTCAGGAAGATGGCGGAGCGCATCTCCCATTTGGAGTTTGAAGCAGATCAGATTAAGAACAGGCTGAGGGCTTCCTTGCCCAGAGGAATCCTCATGCCGGTGGCCAGGGCCGATATCCTGGAGATCCTGGCCAATGAGGATGCCATAGCCGATGCAACTGAGGATGTGGCTGTTCTCATGACTTTGAAGGAGGACCTCACCGTTGCCCCCAAGCTACGGGATTGCCTCCTCAGTCTAGTGGAAAACGTGCTTGATGTGGTGGAGTTGGCTTCCAAGGTTATAGAGGAGCTGGATCTTTTGGTGGAGACTTCCTTTAGCGGTCCCGAGGCCCAGAGGGTTATCTCCATGATAGATGAGGTGTGCGATGTGGAGCATCATGCCGACGAAGTGCAGCGGGAGGTGACCCGGAACTTCTTGGCCCATGAAGATAGGTTCACTCCTGGCGAACTGTGGCTGTGGTTGAAGATCGTGGCTAAAACTGGGGATATAGCCAACTACGCCGAAAGGATGTGCAACAGAGTCCGTCTATTCCTCTCTAAGTAGGAGGCTTCCATGGTAGACACTGTTGTTCTGGGGATAGCTCTGGCCGGTGGACTGTACATGGCCTGGAACATAGGGGCCAACGATGTAGCCAATGCCATGGGGACTTCCGTAGGTTCCCGGGCGGTAACTCTGAAGCAGGCTATACTGGTGGCTGGACTCTTCGAGTTTTTGGGGGCGGTGTTGGTGGGTTCCCATGTCACTCAAACCATAAGTAGAGGGATAGTGGACCCTCGTCTCTTTATTGGGGTTCATAGGGAGTTTGTCCTGGGTATGCTGGCGGCCCTGCTCTCAGCAGGAATCTGGCTCCAGTTGGCTACTTACTTGGGTTTGCCCGTTTCCACTACCCATTCCATTGTAGGAGCTGTGGTGGGTTTTGGATTGGTGTCTTACGGGGTCTCTGCTGTAGAGTGGGGAAAGTTGGCAAAAATTGTGGCTAGCTGGATAGTCTCTCCCGTTATGGGGGCCCTCATCTCCTTTGTTCTCTTCCGGCAGCTCTCCAAAAGGATCTTGGAGCAGCCCTATCCTTTAAGAGCTTCCAGGCGCTATGCTCCCTTTCTGGTGCTCCTGGTCTTCACCATTCTCACCCTGTCTTTCACTTATAAGGGGTTGAAAAATCTGAAGTTAGATCTACCCCTCAGCAAGGCTCTGGTGGTGGCGTTGTTGGTGGGTCTTGTGGGGATGGTCTTCACTGCCTATGCCATGGGTCATTTTAAGATCCAGCCAGGGGCCAAGGTTCGGGAGAGGCTTAGGGAGGTGGAGGGTATCTTTAAATATCTCCAGGTAATGACCGCCTGTTACATGGCCTTTGCCCATGGTGCCAACGACGTGGCCAACGCCACAGGGCCTATTGCGGCCATTTTTAGCACCGTGAAGGCGGCCTCTGTCCAGACCAAGGTTTTCGTGCCCTTGTGGGTCCTCTTTATAGGCGGTTTGGGCATAGTGGTGGGACTGGCTACGTGGGGCTACAAGGTGATAGAGACTGTGGGGAGAAGGATTACCGATATCACTCCCAGCAGAGGGTTTTGTGCTGAATTTGGCTGTGCCACTACGGTATTGGTCTGCTCTAGATTGGGTATGCCCATATCCACTACCCACACTCTGGTGGGCTCCGTGGTGGGGGTGGGCTTGGCCAGAGGTATTGGGGCTCTCAATCTGAGGATCTTAAAGGACATTTTTCTCTCTTGGATCGTTACTCTTCCCTTCACGGCGGGTCTGGCCATGCTTTTATTCGTCTTTCTTAAGGTGGTGTTTTAGGGTCGGAGGTGTGAAGGAGGTCTTTTCATAGTTTTCCTACTTTGTAACTGGACTCTTTTTGTGTCCATTTTTACGAATCTTGGGGGGTCTTTGTAGGTTCCCTCTTTTAAGATGCTTGCAGAGGCAAAGAGGACGTGGATTAGTGTTGCATTTCTGTTGACTTTCCGACGGTCTGAGTCCATCATTCCACTTGGAGGTGGGAGACTTTCATGGAGAAGTGCTGGCTTAAGAGTGTCTTGGAGCGCGGAGAGTGTCCCAATATAGATCCTGACACAGAGGCTCACCTTTTGAAGGACCCCAAGGCCAGGATGAGGGAGAAGTGTGTGGAGTGTCCCAAGCTTATGGTGGATCTGGTGAGCTGTGAGGCTCCCCATCAGGTTGCCATGGAACTCTTGCCCAGGGTGATGGGGGAGGATCAGGGGGAGATTCAGCGCCTCAAGGAGAGGTTGAACCAGGGTAGACGGAGGATAAAGGCTCTGAGCGAGGTGACCTCTCTCATAAGGGACTCTACCAATCTTGACGAGATCATATACACCCTTCTCACCTATCTCACGGCAGGAGACGGTTTCGGTTACAACCGGGCGTGGGTTCTTTTGGCAGAGGAAGACACTCTGAAGGGCTACTGGGCCATAGGTCCCAGGGACCATCGAGAGGCCATAGAGATTTGGCGTTGTATAGAGGAGGAAGGGTGTTCCATCAGGGATCTCCTCCAGAGGAAGGACACCTTTCTTAGGGATAAGGAGAAGTTCCGTCCTATCCTGGAGAGGCTGCTCTTTTCCCTTGACCCCCGGGAGCCTCTAATGAGGTTTTTGGAGGCCAGAAGGGCTACTCTGGTGGACAGAGACACCTGTCCGGAGCTGGCAAGTCTTCTGGATTTGCTGAGTGTGAAGACCCTTTTGGTTTTGCCTCTCTGGAGTGGAGAAGCACTTTTGGGTTGCATCTTGGTGGACAACGTGGTCACCTGTGATCCCTTCCATCCAGTGGAGGTGAGGGCCCTGGAGACTTTTGCTGTCCAGGCGGCTTTGGCCATAGATAGGGCCCGTCTCTACCGGCAGCTGGAGGAGAAGATTCGGGAGTTAGAGAG
>QMPS01000102.1 GCA_003648675.1 Aquificota bacterium | reverse complement strand
CACTGTGGGCTTCCCAGTGGTCCCCGAAGAAGAGTGAATACGCACCACCTCAGGAAGGGGCACGGCAAAGAGACCATAGGGATAGTTCTCTCTCAGATCGTCCTTGGTGGTGAAAGGTAGACAGGACAGGTCCTCCAGGCTCCTCACGTCCTCGGGCTTAACCCCAACCTCATCCATCTTCTCCCTGTAAAAGGGCACCCTCTCATACACGCGTCTCACCAGTCGCTTGATAGGGAAGAGTTGGAGGGTCTCCGACTCGTCGCTGGGAAGGGCCTACCATTCAGGCTCCCAAGGCATCTTCCATCCTCCTTGCACCCCCCTTCTTTTCATGAACGACAGGGGTATAGCACATGGAGGAAAGGTTCCAAAAGGGGGGGTGGTTGTTGAAAAGACTTCCTTCCTTTATAATCTTTTCAAAACCTATCCCATGCTAGGTGCGGTTCTACAGATGGACAAAAACTTTCCATTTGAGGAGGAAGACCATGACGGACATCTTCAAGAAAGGATTCAATTACCTCATGGGTTATCCCGTTTTCTTTGTGCCTCCCCTCATCCCAGCTATTGTCAGCCTCTTGGCCTCTTTCATCTTCATCACCTCGGCCACGGCTGCCATCCACAGTGGAAAAGGGTTGATGCTGGCCTTTATCATGCTGATCCTGGGCGTCACCATAACCCTGGTGGTCCAGCTGGTGACCTCGGCCATGCTCATCCACATGGCCCAGGTGGTGGAAGAAGGATACGCCCCCAGCTTAAAAGATAGCCTCCAGGCTTCAATGGATCGCCTAGGGGATATTGTAGTGGCTTCATTGATAGTCAGTGTAGCCGTGGGAATAGGCCTCCTCCTGTTGGTGTTACCAGGTTTGGTGCTGGCTTTCCTCTTCATTTTTACCCTCCAGGAAGTGGTGGTGGGCAACAAAAGCGCCGTAGATGCTATAAGAGGAAGCTTTGAGATGGTGAAGGGCAACTTTGGCAACACACTGGGCTTCTTTATCATGCTCATTATCATCATCCTTATCATAGCCGGGGTTCTAGGATTGGTGCCAGTGATGGGCGATTTCGTAGCCAACCTTGTCATCACGCCCTACTATTCCATTGTCACCACCATCTATTATTTAAAACAAGTGAAAACATCCCAACCCCGGAGTAGCATCATAGTGGAGGGGTAAAGGATGAAGATAGTGATAACCACCAAAGCCAAAAGGTTCATAAAAAGCAGAGGGGGGGAACTTTACATTCTGCTGCGGAAAATTCAATGCGCGTGAAAACCCACAAAGGAGGTGGTCACCTCCTTCACCAGGCCTTCCCAGGGAAGCTTTAAAAAAGTGAAGCACGGAGAGGTCACCCTCTATCTCTCCCCCAACCTTCGGGCCAGGGGCCCCATAACCATAGATGTGGATGGCTTCTGGAAGCTGAAGAGAATTGTGGTGATAGGAGAATTTACAGGATAATGGATGTAGTCCGGATCCTTATTCATCCACTGAAGTGTATATTCAAGGATCCAGGCTACCTCATTCCCCCCCTCCTCCCCGCCATTGCGGGGATAATCTATACAGCAAGAGGCCCTTCAACCAAAGAGATGATCACTATTTCCCTCATAGCCCAGATGGTACTGGGCCTCTTCTCATCCACAGTGCTCACGGACATGGCTCTCAGAGGCTACCAGGGGAAACCCACCTCCCTCCTGACAAGCCTCTCCAAAGCCCTATCCAGGTTCCCCACAGCCCTGGCAGCTTCCTTTCTCATTGCCATAGCCGCCATGGCAGGCCTCATCCTCCTCATCATCCCGGGAATCCTGGTTTTGGTCTTCACTTTTTTCACTCTGCAGGAGGTGGTTTTGGAGAACAAGGGGATAACGGAAGCCATCAAAGAGAGTATAGCCTTAGTGAAGACCAACTTCCTCTTCACCCTATCCCTTTTTCTATATCTCACCTCCCTGACCATGCTCCTGGAGGCTTTATCCGCCTCCGTCTCCCCCTTCGCCTCCTTTGTCACGGCAATGGTGATATCCCCCTACGTTACCCTGGCCATAACCTTCTGTTACCTGGAAATGAAAAAGGGGACAGTAATAACACCGCCCCCCTAGCAAAACCGTGACGAGTGACAAGTGAAATGTGAAAGGTGAAAAGCAATTTAGAACCTTGAGACTCAGACAACCCCTTAGTCTTACGCCCCTTGCCCTTAACCCTTCACTTTTCACTTTTCACTTTTCACAAACTATACACCCTCTCCCCAGGAATCACCTTCACACCGTGGCCCTTGAGGATCTCAATGGCCTTGTCCAAGTCCTCAAACTTGAAGATGAGCACTGCATTCCCCGAGCTCCTCTCCACGAAGGCGTACATATACTCCACGTTTATGCCTTCACTGGCCAGAAGCTTAAGGATCTTGGCCAGGCCCCCGGGCTTATCCTCCACCTCCACGGCTATCACCTGGGTGATGCCAACGGTGAAGCCCGCCTCCTTCAAGGCCTTCTTGGCCCCCTCTCTATCATTGACGATGAGCCTCAGTATCCCAAAGTCAGTGGTGTCCGCCAGGGAAAGGGCCCTAATGTTTATACCCTTTCTGCCCAGTACGTCGGCCACCTCTGCCAAGCGCCCTGCCTTGTTCTCCAAAAAGACGGATATCTGTTCTACCTTCATTCTCCCCTCCTCAAGACAACTTTCTATTATCTATAACCCTCTTGGCCTTGCCTTCAAACCTCTGAATGGTTCTGGGCTCCACCAGCTTCACCTTGGCAGAGATACCCAACATCTCTTTGATGTTCCTCTCCATCTTACGGGCCAGGGTCTGTAGCCTCCTCACCTCGTCAGAGAAGATCTCTTCGCTTACCTCAACCTGAACCTCCAAGGTGTCCAAACGGGTCTCGGGGTCCCTATCCACAATGAGGAGATAATGGGGTTCTACTCCCTCCGTTCCCATTATGATCTCCTCTATCTGGCTGGGGAAGACATTGACACCCCGGATGATGAGCATATCGTCGGTGCGACCCTTCACCCTTTTCATCCTCACCAGGGTCCGGCCACAGATACAGGGCTCAGGAATGAGGGAGGTGATGTCCCGGGTTCTGTAACGCAGTACAGGGAAAGCCTCCTTGGTGATAGTGGTGATGACCAGCTCCCCTTCCTCTCCGTGGGGGAGAACCTCTCCCGTCTCCGGATCAATAATCTCAGGAATGAAATGATCCTCAAAGATATGGAGTCCGTACTTAGCCTCTTCACACTCAATGGAGACTCCGGGGCCAATGATCTCAGATAGGCCATAGATATCTATGGCCTGCATGTTCCAGCGCTCCTCTATCTCCCGCCTCATCTCCTCGGTCCATGGCTCCGCCCCCAGAACCCCCACCCTGAGCTTGGTGGACTTGGGGTCCACACCCATCTCCTCAGCCACCTCGGCCAGGTGAAGGGCATAGGAGGGTGTACAGGTAATGACCGTGGAGCCAAAATCCTGGAGAACCATGACCTGACGCCGGGAGTTCCCACCCGACATGGGAATTACTGTAGCCCCGATCCTCTCCGCTCCATAGTGGGCACCCAGCCCCCCAGTGAAGAGACCGTAACCATAGGCGTTGTGGACCACATCGTCCTTAGTGGTTCCAGCACTGGCCAGAGAGCGGGCCATGAGTTCTGCCCACGTCTCCAGGTCCCTCCTGGTGTAACCCACCACTGTGGGTTTTCCCGTGGTCCCCGAAGAGGCGTGGATCCTCACCACTTGCTTTAAAGGCACGGCGAAAAGGCCATAGGGATAGTTCTCCCTCAGATCGTCCTTGGTGGTAAAGGGTATCCTCTGGAGATCCTCCAGGGACTTGATGCTGTCAGGAGTCACCCCCGCTTCATCCAAACGCCTCCTATAAAAAGGAACAGTGGCATAGACCCGCTCTACCACAGCCCTGAGACGCTTAAGCTGGAGGGCCTCCAGGGCCTCTCTAGGCATGGTCTCAAACTCGTCGTTCCAGATCATCCTCCACCTCCGCACAGGTTTTGCTTCCTAAGCCCAACAAAAAAGGGCCATGGGCCCTGGGGCCCATGGCCCTGGTAAAATACACCAGGGCCTATGGGCCCGAGCTGCTAAAAAAGAAGCCTCCCCAGAAGCCTTCTCTACCTTCTCCCATTACTCCCACATCCCACCTCCAAGCCAGAAGCCCTACTAAACTCCGAAAAAAAAATCAAGAGTTTTGCCTTCAGGAGTTCCCCCAGTTTTCGGGGTATTAGGAAAGCAAGTCTAAAAAAGTCAGTGCATTTCTCCGGTCAGCAAGTGTAACACTCTGGATTCTGGGTTGTTTTCAACAGAATGGGTATACTTTTTGCACCTTTGAATAGAGGGGCCTCCCGAGTATAGGGTTTCAGCAGAGTTATGAGATAGAAGATGTGAGGGTTTTGGGGTATACCGGGCTGCAGAACATGATGGTAATAGTGATGGCTGTGGCGTATTTTGCTATGGTGGTGCTGGACCACAGATCGAAGATGAGGGTGATGCTGGGGCACATGTATCGGATGGCCAAGAGGGTGTTTGGAGTGCCCGATTTCAGGTACTATGCCATAGCAGATGGGAT
>QMPS01000101.1 GCA_003648675.1 Aquificota bacterium | reverse complement strand
GTTCATGGAGGAGCGTCCGCCTCAGGGAAGGGTGTATCTGCCCACGGCCTCTTACTTTGAGATGGGGGAGTGGAGCCTGTCTCCTGAGAGGGCTTGGGAGTTCCACCGTTTGGTGGAAGATCTCAAGGCCAGGGGTGAATGGGAGAGGTATCGGCCCTTTTTCCGGGGGGGCATATGGAAGAACTTTCTGGTGAAGTATCCCGAGGCCAATCACATGCATAAAAGGATGGTCTGGGTTAGCAGAAGGGTGGCCCACGCCGGGGAGGAGGCTAAAAGGGCTTTGTATAGGGCTCAGTGTAATGACGCTTATTGGCATGGGATCTTCGGAGGCCTCTATCTACCCCATCTCCGGCGGGCCATTTACGCTCGTCTATTGGAAGCCGAGGACAAAGCCGGGGTGGATCTGGAGGGCGTATGGTTAGAGGACTTGGATGCCGATGGGCATGAGGAGCTTATCCTCTCAAATGGGGGGTGTCTGGCGGTGATCAAACCTTCCCAAGGTGGAGCTCTGGTGGAGCTGAGCTTCAGGAGGGAGAGAGTGAACATTACCGACACCTTGGCCAGGCGTTTCGAGCACTATCACAGGGGAGAAGAAGTCCGTGGCCAGAGTGGGGATGGAACCCCTAGTATCCATGAGCAGGCCAAGGTCCCTCCTCTCCAACAGGTGGTTTACGATCCCTTGCCCCGTTATAGTTTTATGGATTACCTGGTGCCAAAGGGGTTCTCCATGAAGGACTGGGAGGAGGGCCGGTGGGATGGGGTGAGGCTTCTGGGTGCTGAGGGGTATAGTCTCTCTCAGGTGGATGAGGGATGGAGATTGGTCTGGGACGGTGAAGGGGACCTGGTGGAGAAGATATTTCGCCTGGTTCCCCGGGGTATAGAGGTCTTTTACACCTTTTCCATTCCCGAAAGGACGGCTTTGGCTGTAGGTATCGACCTCCACATGCCTTGGGCTGGTAATGCCCAGGTGGAGGTGGGCGGGGAAATGGTGGCGGCTACCAAGGGGAGGTTGTGGGGCCAGGTCGGAGGGTGGATCTGTCGAGATCCTTCTATCTCTGCCCCTGTTGAGGTGAAGCTGGAGGGAATGGGGGAACTCTGGCAGGTGCCCTTCTTCACCTTTTCCCAGTCGGAGCGAGGCTTTGATAGAATATATCAAGGAACGGGGTTTCTGGTGGTGGCGAGGGGAGAAGAGAGGCTCTCTTTCTCTCTTGCTCTAAGGCAGGAGGAGGTGCGGGATGCCTGAATTAAGAATGGACCCCATAAAGCAGAGGTGGGTGATCATAGCGGTAGAGAGGGCCAGGAGGCCAGAGGATTTTCAGATGCCGCCAGAAGAGAAGAAGCTCCACGCCTGTCCTTTCTGCTACGGTAACGAAGACAAGACCCCTCCGGAGGTCTTTGCCATCAGGCCCTCGGGCTCGTCCCCCAACACCTCGGGTTGGCGGGTTAGGGTCACTCCTAATAAGTATCCTGCCCTGCGTATAGAGGGGGAGCTCGCGCGGGAGGGGATGGGTATATTTGACAGGATGTCGGGCATAGGGGCCCATGAGGTGGTCATTGAGAATCCCGATCACAATCGGTCCCTGGCGGATCTGTCTATAGAGGAGATTCGGGACGTGCTTCTGGCTTACAGGGAGCGGATAAAGGACCTGCGCAGGGACCAGCGTTTTCGCTATGTGTTGGTCTTCAAGAACCATCGGTCGGCGGCCGGGGCTTCTCTATCTCACTCCCATAGCCAGATCATAGCCACTCCTGTGACTCCTTTCATCGTTATCCAAGAGTTGCGAGCAGCCCAGGAACATTACCTTAAAAAGGAGCGTTGTATCTTTTGCGATATCATCAAGCAGGAGCTTGCCATAGGCAGAAGGGTGGTGAGAGCCGATGATGATTACCTGTTGTGGACCCCTTTCGCCTCTTGTTTCCCTTTTGAGGTATGGCTCTTTCCATTGAAGCACCGCCATGACTTCGCCCTTCTCACCGACGATGAACTCATGGTTCTGGCTAGGGCCATGAAGGATATGCTCCTGAGGATAAAACTGGTCCTCAACGATCCTCCCTATAACTTCGTCCTTCACACCTGCCCTTCTCTCACTCCTCGCCCTGGCAAGCCCCATTACTGGGGTACCATTGAGTATGACTATCACTGGCACCTGGAGCTGGTGCCTCGCCTCACAAAGATCGCCGGTTTTGAGTGGGGGACGGGCTTCTACATCAACCCCACGCCCCCTGAGGTGGCGGCCGAAGAGTTGAAGAAGATCAAGATCGAGTTGTAAAAGGGGTTGCGTTCAAAAGAAAAGGGGTCCCTGAAGGGACCCCTTTTGGTTTGTTGATGCCCTTTACTCTTCCTCGTGGAGCTCCACGCAGTACTTCTGTATGGCTTCCTCGGAGGGTGGTTTGGTCATGAGGGAGATGAGGATGAACAGAATGAGACCTATAAAGATCCAGTAGAACTGATGGGGCGTAATGATCTTTTTGCTGAGGAAGAAGAAGTGGGGTTTGCCAAAGTGCATCTTGGCGTAGAGCCAGGTGATGAGGGTGGCAGGGGTCATGAGGAGGGCCGTCCAGATGGTGGCAGCCTTGGTTGCCCTCTTCCACCAGATGCCCAGCACCATGCTGGGGCCGATGGATGCCAGGATAACCACAAAGGCCCAACCGGAGAGGTCAAGGACCAGAGCAGGGGGATTGAGGGCGATGAGTCCACAGACCACCAATATGATAACCGTCCAGATCCTTGCAGACAGAACGGGCTTCTCTTCGGCAAAGGTGGAGCCAAAGAGTTTGCCCATCCAGTCGCGGGAGATGAGGGAGTTGAGAACCATGATCCAGCCAGCCACTGTGGACATGGCTATGGAGAGTCCACCTGCCACGATGATGGCCATAAGGACCGATGATCCCACAGACTCCGCTGCCGCTATGATAGCGTAGTCTGTCACCTTACCGATTCCAAAGGTCTTCTTGATGAGGACAAGGATAATGATGGCTAGAGGCTTTCCTTTGGCTGCAGCAATGGGTGCGGCCTTGGCTGCCAGGGGGTGGAACTTCTCCATTATGGCTCTGGCGCCTGATCCGATAATACAAAGGCTGGCGTAAAGAATACCTCCAAGGATCGTGGTCCAAAGGATAGATCTTCTGGCTGTCTTAACGTCCATGGCAGTGAAGAACCTCACCACAGTGTAGGGCATGGCGGAGAAGCCATAATGCCAGGTGAAGTAGAAACCTATCACTCCCAGCCACATGGCCATGAAGGGATGCTGGACTCCAGCGGGATCAGAGGGCACATTGAAGATCTTCGGGCTGGTAGCCAAAATGGTATGCCAGTAAGTGCTCCAGCCTCCCATCTTGGCAATCATGGCTATGGCCAGAATGAAAGCGGCTAACACCATTAGGATGCACTGGAATGCGGCATTCCACGTAGTGGCATACATTCCTCCCAAGACGGTATAAAGTAGAACTATGATGGCGGCAAGAAGAACACTCAGTTTATAGGGCACGTGGAGGAGGGCCACCATGAAGATGGCTGTACCCACCAGAGAGAGGATGACATAGAGGATACCAGCGACAAGGGTGGGTATGCCGGCCACGATACGCCCTGCTTTGGGCATGTCATATCGGTCGCAATAGTAGTCAGTAAAAGAGACGGGGGCATATTTACGTAGAGGGCCGGCCGTCATGAGGGCGGCTAGGGGCATACCTGCAATGATGGACACCATGGCCCACCAGAATGGATATCCCAAGATAAAGATGAAACATGGCATCCCCAAGAAACTGGCAGGCGAGAGATAGGTGGAAGTGAGAGCAGCGCCATTGGTAAAGGCACCCACTGAGCGCCCTGCCACATAGTAGTCAGCAGCACTCACAGTGAGCTTTTTGGTATATATACCAACCAGAATAATGATTACAAAGTATAGAATAGCTCCTATGATTACTACAGGGTCTACACCGACTCCGTACTGCATTTTCCACCTCCCCTAAGAGCTCTGGATCCAGGCTATGATCACGTTCCAGACGAGCATGCCTATTATGCACGTGTACCATACGGGGAGGGGAGCCCCTGCTACAAACTTCTTTGTGATACCCGGATTCGCTGCTTCCACAATCCAAAAAAGAATGGCATAGCCATACATCATGATAAACGCCCAAATCAACTTCTTGGGAACTTTCATCATCTCCTCCTACCTCCTTTCCAAGTGATAGATGTAGTTTGAAAATAAGAGCTATAGTTGTAAAACCGTTCCACCTCCTTTCCCTCGGTTTTTATCTTTCTATTTGCCAGAGAGCAAACACTTTTTGTTATAAAGTAGCGAGGATTTTTAGCCTTGTCAAGAAAATTTTTTTGTCTCTAAATCGGCGAGACCCTGGTCTGGGACGGGCTTTTGGGATATAACTTTTTCATGGCGGCTGTTGAGGTGCTCCTATCAACGGGCTCTCTTTACACCTTTCCCCTGGAGAAGAGCTTCTATCTGGCCAACAGGGCGGGCTTCGATGGCGTGGAACTGGTGGCCAACGAGGTCTACAGAAGACCCAGGGTGGAAGAGTATTTAAGGGCCCTTTCTAGGATAGCCCCAATAAGGGTGATTCACGCTCCCTTTGTGGTAGAT
>QMPS01000100.1 GCA_003648675.1 Aquificota bacterium | reverse complement strand
ATCTTACAATTGTGTAAAGAAACAAGAACACCACCCCCATGTGAAAACCCGAAACTGCCAAGAGATGGCCAAGGCCCGTGGAGGTGAAGAGATTCTTGGTCTCCCAACCCATGCCCTGGCGAAACCCCAGGACTAGAGAGGAAACCACAGCACCCGCCCCCTCGCCCAGGTCTCTTCGCAAGCGGGACACTCCCCAGGCCGCGAAGTCTAAGGGGAACTGACGGTAAAAAGGCAAAGACCCGGCCTTAAGTAGTTCCCAATCCCTCACATAAAGGGGAAAAACCACCCCTTGTCTGGTGTACCACGCCTCCCTGTTCATACCCCCAGGATTACGAAAACCCCTCACGGACATCACCCTACCCCTCACCAAAACCAGATCCCCTGGATGGGGAGCTTCCCCCCTTCCATGGAGCTCCACCAGGAAAGGGCCCGCCAGAAGTACCCTATAACTACCCCCTTTCCCCCAAGGCAGGGATACAACGGTCCCTTTGAAGCTTACAAAGGAACCGACTGGATGGGCATGACGGTGAGAATAGAGCCTATCTCTGGCGATATGTATCCTGACAACTGAAAGAAAGTAGAATAGAAGGAGGCTCCCCACCAGGAGGAGTCTCCCTTTTGTATTCACCCTTACCCAGCCCGAAAAACCCTATGATTCGTCGGAGAACCTTTGCCCTCGAGCCCCGAAAAGTTTTGCCACTATCCGGATGCCCACTAGTCCTCTACAAACTTCAGCTTTTTGCTAGGCTTAAACCTGACCACCCTTTGAGGAGGAATAGGGACCTCTTCCCCTGTCTTCAAGTTCCGCCCCTTACGCCTCTTGGACTGGTACACCTCGAAAGAACCGAACTTACGAATAATAACGTTCTCCCCCTGGCTCAGAGCCTCTATCACCGTCTCCAAGACAGCGTTTACGGCCCTATCCGCCTGGGCCCTGGTATATCCCAGTTCTTCCATGACCCTGGCTATGATGTCAGACTTGATCATCTTCCCCTCCTTCATTCCATACCCAGCCTTTTCAATTCCTCCGCCTGGCTGTGGGCGATCAAAGCCTCTACAATCTCATCTAGTTCGCCGTCCAATATGGCTTCTAACTTATGAAGAGTCAATCCTATTCTGTGGTCAGTCACCCTGTTCTGGGGGAAATTGTAGGTCCTTATCCTCTCGCTCCTATCACCTGTGCCCACCTGGGACTTTCTCTCCTTGGCTATCCTCTCCGCCTGCTCCCTCTCCATCATATCCTTCAACCGAGCCCTCAAGATCCTCATTGCCTTCTCCCGGTTTTTGTGCTGGGAACGCTCATCTTGGCACTGGACCACTATGCCCGTGGGCATGTGGGTAATGCGCACCGCCGAGTCGGTAACGTTGACGTGCTGGCCTCCAGGACCGCTAGCCCGATAAACGTCTATCTTGAGATCATCGGGATTGACCTCCACCTCAACATCCTCAGCCTCGGGAAGCACGGCCACGGTGACGGTGGAGGTGTGAATCCTACCCCCCGACTCCGTCTCAGGCACTCGCTGAACGCGGTGAACCCCACTTTCAAACTTGAGCCGGGAATAGGCCCCTCTGCCCTCTATAAGGACTATAGCCTCCTTAAAGCCTCCCAATCCCGTCACATTGAGATCCATAGGGGTAAATTTCCAACCCTGGCGCTCTGCATATCGCTGGTACATCCTGAAAAGATCAGCGGCGAAAAGGGCCGCCTCCTCCCCCCCAGCACCTGCTCGTATTTCCAGAAAGATGTTCTTATCGTCGTTGGGATCCCTAGGCAACAAAAGACGCTTCAATCGAGACTCCAGCTCTTCCGCCCGCCGTTCCAGCTCCCGTAATTCTTCCCGGGCCAGTTCCTTCAACTCCTCATCGCCTTCTCTGAGCAACTCTTTGGCTTCTTCTTCCCGGCCGGCCACCTCCTTCCATTCTCGGAAAGCAGACACCAGAGGAGCCAGGGACTTGTGTTCTTTGGCCAAACGCTGGTAGCGCTCGGGATCGGAGAAGAGCTGAGGATCGGCCAGACTCCTCTCCAGCTCAAGAAACCTCTCCTCTATCTCTCTGAGCCTCTCCAAGATCACTGGGTCCATGCGAACTCTTCCCTCACCTCGGCCATCTTGCCACAGCTGAAACTCCCCTCAGGGCAAGGCCCCCTTAGACAGGGAGGCCCAGCGTCCTGAAAAATAACGGGAGCCACCTTTTTACAGAGCCTGAGCATCTCCTTGGCCATAGCCCGGATCTCCCACTGGGCCCTTCTGCAACACCTCAGAGAGAAGAAGTGGAGGAGTTCCCGGGCATTCATAGTAACTATTATCTTGGTCTCGCACCCCGAAGGGAGGAGATACCTGGCGTCCTCTTTGGGAACGCCCATGTCCAACAGACGATTATAAGCCTCCCGGCATGTGTCCATCACCCGTTCAAAGAGTTCCCGGGCCTCCTTTTTCTCCCCCACCGTGGGGGGCAGAATGTATTCAAAAGCCCCTTCGGCCACGTAACGCTGACTCTTCTGGGAATAAGAGGCAATACGGTGGCGCACTAGCTGATGGGTGGTAACCCGGGAGACACCCTCAATGCCAAAAGTGAAAGAGGCATGCTCCAAGACCGAATGGTGTCCCGAAGCCTTTATCTGCTCAATGAGCCTCTTGGGAGAAACCCCCTCCTCCCTCACAAGCTCCTGAATCCCTTTGGAGGAGTAGCACAACCGAGCAGCGGTATAGACCACCCCTTCGGGGTGGGGGGTGTAAGCCAGAAGCTCTACCTCCATAGAGTCTCGTTCACTTGTCCAGGCCGTACTTCTTCCTGAACTTCTCGGCCCGGCCCGTCACTTCCCTCGCCTTCTGCCTCCCGGTATAGAAAGGATGACACTGAGAACAAACTGCCACGTGAAGGGTATCACTCTTCACCGTAGACCGAGTCTTAAAGGCATTACCACAGGCGCAGACCACTTCCACTTCGTGGTAATCGGGATGAATACCCTCTTTCATTTTCTCTTACCTCCTTTTCTCAACGAATCGGCAGAAGAAGATAAAGGGAAAGGGCCGGTCTTTCAAGAGGAAAAGATCTACCCCGGGGCAGCCAGCCTTTTAGCCATCTCGTAAAGCTCCAGATACCTCTTGGCCGAAGCTCCCCAGGAAAAGTCACACTCCATGGCCCCCCTCACCAGAGCCCGCCAATTCTCCTTATCACCATAGACACTGTGGGCTCGTTGAATGGCCGCCAAGAACTCTCCAGGCTTGAAAGCTCTAAAGACGAAACCATTGCCCTCTCCCGTATTAGGGTTATACTCCTGTATTGTGTCGGCCAATCCCCCTGTGGCCCTCACCACGGGTATGGTGCCGTAACGGAGAGCTATCATCTGACCCAATCCGCAGGGCTCATAACGGCTAGGCATGAAAAAGAGGTCACAGCCGGCATATATCCTGGAAGCCAACTCATCGCTATATCCGATGTTGATGGAGACCATGCCCTTGTACTTATCCTGGAGCTCTAGGAGCATATCGTGGTAGCGCCTTTCTCCCGAGCCCAGTATGATGAGCTGCATCCCCATGGATACCATGTCCCCCACCACAGCATGGACCAAATCCACCCCCTTCTGCTCCACCAAGCGACCCACCATGCCCGCCAGGGGACCCCCTACAGCCCCTAACAACCCCTTTTCTTCCCTGAGCCGCTCCTTGTTCTCATATTTGGCCTCTAGATGCTCCCTGTCATAGTTGACGTAAATCTTAGGATCAGTAGCAGGGTCCCACTCCTCATAGTCTATGCCGTTTAAAACGCCAAAGAGGCGATCGGCCTTCTTACGAAGCACTCCATCCAAGCCGTATCCGAAGCGCTCCGTCTGGATCTCTTTGGCATAGGTGGGACTCACGGTGCTCACTACCTGGGAGAAGATGATCCCCCCCTTGAGGTAGTTGATGTTGCCATAGTACTCCAGGGCCTCCATATGGAAGAGGGACCAATCCAGGCCTATACGGGGAAGGATCTCTTTTTGGAAGACACCCTGATATGCCAGATTATGGATGGTAAAGATGGTGCCCACCCCTCCGAGCCCGGGGTCATCTTTATAGCAGTGCTCCAAGTACACGGGCACCAGGGCCGTCTCCCAATCGTTGCAGTGGATGACATCCACTCCCAGCCCCAAGGCCCTAATAGCCTCCAGTACAGTCCGGGAGAAGAAAGCGAAACGATAGGGGTTGTCTGGATAGTCGCCTTCAGGGGTTCCATAGGGATGGTCCCTGTAAAAATATTCCCTGCGATCTACGAGGTACACAGGTACACCCTGAACGGCTGTCTTCCATATGGCAGCTCCCCTCACTTCACCGTCCATCCAGAGGGACACCTCTAAACCCGTATCCTCCAGCTCAGAGCTGTGACCCTCCCAAATCTGCTTGTAGAGGGGCAGAAAAACCCACACATCCTCCCCCAAGCCCGCCAGGGCCTTGGGCAAGGATTCTGTCACATCGGCCAAACCACCCCCTTTGGCCAGAGAGGCCATTTCCGACGAGCAAAAGGCTATTCTCATTCCCTTTTCTCCCTTTTCAGCAGCATGCTCTTCAAACGCCGCCTTTTAATAGGCCCTAGGCGGTCTATAAAGAGGACGCCTTCTAGATGGTCT
>QMPS01000099.1 GCA_003648675.1 Aquificota bacterium | reverse complement strand
GGCTCTGGCTCCAGCCGGACAAAAGCATTGCAGTAGTCAGTGGCCACTCCCACCTTATAGAAGGAATACTCAAAGAGGGCCGGAAGACCTTCACCCTCCAAAGGAACCCGATCACCAGAGGAAAGCTGGGGAACTTGGGAGGGTTCTTTGGAAAGCTCCTGAGAGACCAACTGAGAAACCTCCTTCACATCCTGAAAGTCTCCCAAAGGTTCGCCCCACTCTTTGGAGAGGTACAGAGCCACCTTCCACAGTGGAAGAGACTCTCCCCAAGGCTTCAGGGCCCTTTTCCTATTCTGAGGCTCCCAGAAGAGGTTCACCACAGTGCCTCCATCCTCGGCAAAGCTGGTGGCCGGGATGAAACAGTCAGAATAAGAGGCCGTCTCCGTGAAGAACATGTCGTGGACCACCAAGAAGTCCAGATTGGAAAGAGCCTCTTTTACCAGGGTACCATTGGGATAGTCCCTGAAGAGATCCATGGAAGAGACGAAAAGAGCCTTCACCTCCCCAGAAGCACACTGCTTCAAGATCTCCTCCACGCTTCCCCCCTGGGAAGACCAGAAACCCATCTGGAAGGCACCTTTGGCATTGCTCCCCCAGTCCAAGAAGAGAAGCTCTCCACCCAGAACCTCCCCCAGCTTTCTCAAAAGCTCCCTACCTTTGGGAGAAAGCCGGTTGCCCCCCACCAAAACGGGCTTCTTCTCCTTCAAGCCCTGGGCCACTTTCTCCAAAGCCTCTTTGTCCACCCCGCTTCCTTCGAGCAAGGCCTCGTAGTCCTTACCCTCCACAGCTGCAAGGAGAGCCTCCAAAACCCTCTCTTCATAGCCGGGAAGGGGATTGGTATTGACTTGGGCGAACTTACAAAGGAAGGAATCGGCCGTCACCAAAAGATAAAGGGAAGCCCCATTATCGGAACAGGCCTCCCCTATACTCAGGGCCAACACAGGATGATGAAGACTCACATCCTCACCCACCACCAGAAAAGCCTCTCCTTTCACCACATCGTCCAGAGATTTGAGGGAGGTCTTCTCAGGATGACTTAGACCGCCATAGAGGCGGTAGTCTACGAGATCACTCCCCACCACTTCCTTCATGAACCGACCCAATAGGAGGTAATCCTCACAGGTAAGATGGGGAGAAGCTAAAGCCGCCACCTTGCCCCCCTGGGCCACCAGTCCCTTAATTTTACCCACCACCAGACCCAGGGCCTCCTTCCAAGAGACGGCCTTCATCTTGTTGCCTTCTCTCTTGAGAGGCACCAGAATCCTTTCGGAGTGGTTCACAAACTCAAAACCGTACCCCCCCCTGTCACAGATCCATGGAGAAGGATAGGCAGCGGTGTGCTTTACCTTGAGAAGCTGGTTGTCCCTCTCTCCCAGGTCTAACCAGCAACCCACCTCGCAATGGGCACAGACACTAGAGGTGAAATCCAGCTTCCATATTCTGGTCTTGTAACGATAAATGTTGGTGGTAATGGCTCCTACAGGGCAGAGAGCCTCCATATTAAAGGTATAGCGGTCGGCAAAGATCTCGCTCTCATAAGGACCCACAACAGTTTCGTGGCCCCTCTCATAGGCTCCCCAGTCGGCGCCTCCCATCACCTCTTCACCAAACCTGACACATCGCCTACAGAGAATGCATCTGCTCATCTGGTGGACGATGAGGGGCCCCAGGTACCGAGTGGGGTATTTGAAACTCTCATCGCGAAGGCGCTGCTCAGGCTCTCCATATTTGAAGACAAAGTCCTGGAGTTCGCAATCACCAGCCTGGTCACAAATGGGACAATCAAGGGGATGGTTGACAATGAGAAACTCCAGCAACCACTTCCTGGCCTCCTTGACAGCATCACTGTTGGTATAGATCTCCCAACCGTCCTGGACCTCGGTGATACATGCAGGAAGGAGGCGAGGATTCCCTTTCACCTCCACCAAACACATCCTGCAGATGCCCGCCGGTTTCAGATAAGGGTGATAGCAAAAGGCCGGAATATCTATGCCTACCTTGGCCGCCGCCTTGAGAATAGTGGTCCCGGCAGGAACCTCCAGCTCTATCCCATCAATAACCACCTTGGGCATCTAGTAAACCTCCCCCATCACTTGTCTACGTCGCCAAGGACTATGTCCAAAGTACCAATTATGGCCGCCATGTCGGCTATCTTGTGGCCTTTAGAAAGCACAGGCAAAGTCTGAAGGTTCATGAGAGAAGGCAGCCTTATCCTCAATCTGAAAGGCTTGGGTCCGCCGTCACTCACAACGTAAAAGCCCAGCTCCCCTTTGGGGGCCTCTATGGCCTGGTAAACCTCTCCTTTAGGAGGATGGAAACCCTCAGACACCAACTTGAACTGGTGGATGAGAGCAGCCATATCCCTATGCTCTCCCCTCACCTTGTCGGGGTCGGGGAAGTAAAGCTTACCCTCCATGGCCTGGATGGGCCCGTCGGGCAGCCTCTCCAAGGCCTGGAGAATGATCCTCCGGCTCTGCCTCATCTCCTCCATTCTCACCAGGTACCTGTCATAGGTATCACCGTGCTCCCCGGTAGGAATGTCGAACTCGAACTCTTCATAACCCGAATAGGGGTAGGCCTTCCTGATGTCCCACTCTACACCTGATCCCCTAAGCATGGGACCTGTAGCCCCCAGGGCAATGGCGTCCTCTTTGCTCAGCACCCCCACACCCACCGTCCTCAATTTCCATATCTTGTTTTTGGTGAGGAGGTTCTCGTATTCCTGGATCTTGGAGGGAAGAATGTCCAGGAAGTTCTTCAGCTTGGGGATAAAGCCCTCGGGCAGATCCCACCTCACACCACCCACCACGAAGTAGCTCTGATGCATTCTCACTCCAGCAGCCATCTCCAGCAGCTCGTAGGTGATCTCCCTCTCACGGAAGGTATAGAGAAAGACCGTAACAGCCCCTATATCCATGGCATGACTGCCCAGCCAAATGAGATGACTGGCGATTCTGGCCAGCTCCGCCATAATCACCCTTATGTAACGGGCCCTAGGGGGCACCTCGACTCCCAGGAGCTTCTCCACAGCCAAGCAGTAAGCGAAGTTGTAAGCGGGGCAGGCAAGATAGTCCAACCTGTCTATAAGAGGACTCACCTGCTGATAGGTCTTGGCCTCTGCTAATTTCTCTGTACCCCTGTGGAGATAGCCTATAACGGGCTTAGCATCTACAATGGTCTCCCCCTCCAGATCCAGGATAACCCTCAACACACCGTGAGTACTGGGATGCTGGGGACCCATATTGAGGGTATAGGTTCTCCTGCCGGTCTGCTCCACTACCGTCTTCATCTCCTACTCCTCGAAATCATAGCCTTCGGTGGGATAGTCCTTCCTCAAAGGATGACCGGGGAAGTCATCAGCCAGGTAGAGCCTGGTCAAATCGGGATGGCCTTCGAATTCTATACCAAACATGTCGTACGCCTCCCTCTCCATCCAGTTGGCCCCGGCCCAAACCTCGCAAGCGGAAGGAACCTTCTCGCCCTCGTTCAGTCCCACCTTAACCCGCAACTGAGCCTTGGTATCTAAATTCCTGAGGTGATAGACCACGTAAAAACGGGGGTCCTGGTCCTCCCCCATGTCTAACCCGCACAGATCCACCAGAGAATTGAAACCAAACTCTTCTTTCAAGACCTCCAGAGAGTGGGGAAGGGAACCCCTGTCCAGGACCAAAGTATTTTCACCCCTAAATTCCGCCTCATCAAGGACCGCTTCTCCCAACCTGCTCTTCACTTCATCCAGCCAGTCTGCCATGGCAACCATCCCGCCCTTCTAAATCTTGTTGTCAAAAGGTTCTTGCTCTATCTTTTTCTGAAGCATGAGAATGGCCTGGAGCAAAGCTTCAGGCCTGGGAGGACAACCGGGGATATAGAAGTCAACAGGAACGATCTTATCCACCCCCTGAACCACAGCATAGCTCTTGTAGATACCCCCTCCTACAGCGCAGGCACCCATGGCTATCACCCACTTAGGCTCGGGCATCTGGTCATAAACCCTCTTGAGAATAGGAGCCATCTTCTTAGTCAGGGTACCGGCCACTATCATGAGATCCGCCTGCCTAGGAGAGGGCCTGAAAACCTCAGCCCCAAAACGGGCCATATCATAGTGGGAAGCCGCCGTGGCCATCATCTCGATAGCGCAACAGGCGAGACCAAAGGTGACCGGCCATATAGACCATTTCCTTGCCCAGTTCACTGCCTTGTTGAGGGTGGTGATGAGGACTCCGCCCTTCTCCAATACCTCCAACTCTTCAGGGGTTACCTCTTCCTCGACCACCTCTTCAGGCGTAACCAGCCTGGGAATCTCTATCTCTTTTACAGGCGTCTTCTTCACTCCCATTCCAGAGCCCCCCTTCCCCACACATAAACAAAGATGGCCAGGAATATGCCAATAAATACCGCCATTTCCACGAAACCAAAAAGCCCGAGCTCCTTGAAATAGACGGCCCATGGGTAAGTGAAAACCACCTCAATATCAAAAACCAAGAAAAGAAGAGCCACTATGTAATAATGAACAAAAAAGGGCATTCTGGCATCGCCAATGGGATCGAGACCACACTCATAAGGAGACAACTTGATGGGATCAGGCCTTTTAGGACCCAAGACTGCAGAGAGGAAGACCGCT
>QMPS01000098.1 GCA_003648675.1 Aquificota bacterium | reverse complement strand
GGGGGTGGGGCTTCTTCTTTCCAGGACGGGGCTACGATGCTTCCCCAGGCTACGGTGCCTTTCTGAACCATGAACTTTTCTCGAGGAAGGGAAGAATGGGTTTTTTCCGTCCTTCTAAATTTTACCACCTCCTTTATCCATGAGATGAGGTCAGAGGCGACGATGAGATGGGAGAAGTCCGCATGAACATGGGCGTTTATAAAGCCGGGCACTATAGCTTTTTTGGGGGGATGGGGATGGGAGGCGAGAGATTGGAGTCTTTCTCCTTCCCATACGAGGGATATTCCCTCCCTGGGAGGGAGATCCCACCGTTCGATCAGCCATTTACACCCTATTTCCTCTCTCCCAGAATGAGCCATGGACCGTCCTTGGGGTATTTGACAAGGCCTGGAGCCGGTTGTAAGTTACACCCAAAAGGACCACGAGGTAAAGGTTATGTTTGATCGATATACCGAGAGGGCGAGGAGAGCCCTCCTCCTAGCAAGGGGAGAGGCCGAAAGGCACCAGCATGACCATCTCACCACGGCCCATATACTTTTGGGGCTTATTAAGGAAGGTTCCGGTCTGGGCCTCCTCCTTCTGGAGAGGGTTGGGGTCAATGTGGATCATTTAAAACAGGAGTTAGAGAGACGTATCCCCTATGGTAGAAGGGGATTTGTCATGGGGGCCATTCCCTTTGCCCCCGATGCCAAAAAGGTTCTGGAGTACGCCATGGAGGAGGCCAAGTACCTCCACCAGGATTATGTGGGTACGGAGCATCTCATTTTGGGCATCCTCCGAGAGAAGACAGGTCTGGGTGGTAAGCTCCTGAGACGTTTAGGAGTGGAGGTGAACGAGGCCCGGGAGGTTCTGAGAGATATGGTGGGTGAGGAGGGTCTGGGTCGGAAAAAGAGGCCCAAAAAGACCCCAGCCCTGGACGAGTTTGGCATAGACCTCACCCAGATGGCTAGGGAAGGCAAGCTAGACCCTGTTATCGGTCGTAGTAGGGAGATCGAAAGGGTGATCCAGATTCTGGCTAGGAAGACCAAGAACAATCCCGTGCTCATTGGGGAACCCGGGGTGGGTAAGACGGCCATCGTGGAAGGGTTGGCCCAGCGTATCGTTAGCAAAGAGGTGCCTGAGCCCCTTATGAATAAGAGGCTGGTGTCCTTGGATTTGGGAGCCATAGTGGCGGGTACCAAGTACAGAGGGCAGTTTGAGTCCAGGATGAAGGCCATCATCAAGGAGGCTTCCGATGATGAGGATGTCATCCTTTTCATAGATGAGCTCCACACTTTGGTGGGGGCGGGTGCCGCTGAGGGCTCCATAGATGCAGCCAATATGCTTAAACCCACCCTGGCCAGGGGTGAGATCCGATGCATCGGCGCTACAACCCTGTCGGAGTACAGGAAGTACATAGAGAAAGATGGTGCCTTAGAGCGCCGTTTTCAGATTGTCATGGTGGAGCCCCCTACGGTGGATGAGACCCTGGAGATTCTCAGAGGGCTCCGATCCCGCTACGAGGAGTTTCATAACGTTACCATCGCCGATGAGGCCCTGGTGGCTGCTGCCAGACTGGCGGAGCGTTACATGACGGATAAGTTCCTTCCTGACAAAGCCATAGACCTTTTGGATGAGGCGTGTTCCATGGTCCACATCAGGTACTCCCATATACCGCCTCACATCAGGGAGGTGGAGTTAGAACTGGACAGGTTGGAGCAGAAGAAGCGTAGAGCCATTAATGATCAGGACTTTGAGAAGGCTGCTGGTGTAAGGGATGAGGAGCTTCGTGTTCTCCACCGCCTGCGTCAGTTGAGACGGGAGTGGCTGAGGGAGAGGGAGAAGGAAAAGCCTCAAGTTACCGAAGCCGATGTGGCTCTGGTCATCTCCAAGGCCACGGGCATACCCCTCCACAGATTGAGTACCGAAGAGGAGAAGAGGCTCCTGAAGTTGGAAGAGGAGCTGAGGTCAATGGTGATCGGCCAGGATGAGGCTGTAGGGCGGGTGGCCAAGGCCATTAGAAAGGCTCGGGTGGGGCTTAGAGGTCACACCAGGCCCGTGGGGGTCTTTTTCTTCCTGGGGCCCACAGGAGTGGGCAAGACTCGTTTGGCCGAGGCTTTGGCTGAGGTACTTTTTGGGAGCAAGGAGGCCCTGCTGCGCTTTGACATGTCTGAATACATGGAGAAATTTAACGTCTCCCGCCTTATCGGTGCCCCTCCGGGCTATGTGGGATACGACGAGGGCGGGCAGCTCACTGAGGCTGTTCGGCGTAGGCCTTACTCTGTGATTCTCTTCGATGAGATGGAGAAAGCCCATCCTGAGGTTTTCAACCTCCTGCTTCAGATATTTGATTCTGGAAGACTCACCGATGCCTTTGGCAGAACAGTGGACTTTAGGAACACCCTCATCATTATGACCTCCAATGTGGGGGCTCAGCTCTTCTTTAAGGGGGTCTCTCTGGGCTTTGGGGAAGGGGAGAACTTCAGAGGTGTGAAAGAGCAGGTGTTGACCCAGTTCAGAAAACGCTTCCCTCCAGAGTTCATCAACAGGCTGGACGACATTATTGTCTTCAACGCTTTGGGAGAGAAGGAGGTGCTGAAGATTTTGGATCTGGTCCTTAAGGAGCTCCAGGAGAGGTTGGACGAGAGAGGAATGAAGCTCAGGCTCACTCCCAGAGCTAGGAAGTTTCTGGTATCCGAGGGTTTTGACCTCCAGATGGGTGCTAGACCTTTGAGGAGGGCTTTGGAACGGCTGGTTTCTGAGCCTTTGTCAGAGGAGATATTGAAGGGCTCTTACTCCGAGGGAGACACAGTAGTGGTGGATGTTGTGAGGGGATCGGTCCGTTTCAAGAAGGGCGGAAAAAAGGAAGCGGGCACCTCTGTCTCTTAAAAAAGTTGGAGGAGGGGAGAGTGGGAAGGGAAGCGGTTAAAGGGAGTATAGTGGTCTTTTTTCTTCTCGTTTTTTCTGTTTGTCTTCTTTTTGGAGGTTTTGTGGATGCCCGTGCTCAGTCTCCTCAGCTTTTGGTCAAAGCCATAGAGATTCAGGGCAACAAGAGGGTGGATAAAGAAACCATTCTGTTCAAACTCAAGAGCAAAGAAGGTGAGCCATTTTCCGTGAGTAAGGTGAGGGAGGATGTGAAAGCCATCTACGAAACCGGCTATTTCGAAGACGTAGAGGTGGACGCTGAGCCGTTCGAAGGTGGTGTTAAACTGGTTTATAAAGTGGAAGAGCGTCCCTTGGTAGCTCGTGTTTTGGTGAAAGGAAACAAAAAGATAAAGACCAAAGATATCACTAAGGAGCTGAAAAAGTTCCCTCTCTCTATCTACAATGAGAATATTGTCAAGGAGAACGTGAGAAAGATCATGCAGATGTATCAGGCCAAGGGGTACTATGATGTCAGAGTGGATGTAGAGAGGAAGGAGAGGCGGGGGCGAATAGTTCTGACCTACAGGATCCGTGAGGGTAGGAAAGCCCATGTGGCCAAGATAGAGTTCGTGGGGAACAAACATTTCAGTGACAGGACGCTCAGGGGCCAGATGCTTACCAAGGAGAAGAACCTCTGGAACATGGTGACCACCTTCGTTGGTCACTTTCTGGGCAAGCCCAGCACCTACTATTACATTCCCGATCTTTTAAAGCTGGACCTTATGAAGGTCCGGGAGTTCTATAGAGATCATGGCTTCTTGAGGGTAGCCGTGGGAGATCCCCAGGTGAGTGTGAAGGACTCAGGAAAGATTTACATCAAGGTACCTATTGAGGAAGGTCCCCGCTACAAGGTGGCCAATGTGAATCTGCAACTGGGGACGGACGATCCCTTTAAGTCTGAGGACATCAAAAAGTTGTTGGGACTTAAGTCGGGAGAGTGGTACGGAGCGGCTACCATGAGACAAGACGTGAACAACCTCACTGAACTATATGGTTCTAAGGGGTATGTGAACGCCGATGTGAGGCCTTTGGTAGAGATAGACGACAAAGACCATACGGTGAGGGTGACCTACAGGATTGAAAAGGGTGCTAAGTACTATGTGGGTAAAATCGAGGTTCAGGGTAACGTCAAAACCAGGGATAAGGTGATCAGGAGAGAGTTGGGCTTGGCTGAGGGGGATGTGATGAACACATTAGCCCTAAAAGCAGCCAAGGAGAGGCTAAGCCGCTTGGGTTACTTCTCTCAAGTGGATATAGAAACCAAGCCTGGAGAGGATCATTTCGAAGACATCTTGGTGAATGTGGAAGAACAGCCTACGGGGTCCCTCATGTTTGGCGGTGGATACAGTACCCAGGAGGCTTTCGGGGCCATGGTTCAGCTCCAGGAGAAGAATCTCTTTGGTAGAGGTCAGTCCGTCAGCCTTAGCGGTAATTTCAGCGGTAAGAGGGCGGAATACGACCTTTCCTTCTTTGATCCTTATATCTTGGATCGTCCTCTCTCTCTGGGTGTGAGGACCCACCACCTTACTTATGAGTTTGACACTTTTGACGAGGAGAGTTTGGGCTTTACCATCACTTTGGGCAAGAGGATATGGAACTGGTACACTACTGCTTCCATCGGTTATGAGTTTCAGAGTGTAGATATTTCCGGCGTAGATGACGATGCTCCAGAGTTCATTCATGACCAAAGGGGGAGATCTGTGTCCAGCGCCGTTATCCTCGGTT
>QMPS01000097.1 GCA_003648675.1 Aquificota bacterium | reverse complement strand
GGTGGGATGCTCGTGGGCTCCATCCCCCGCATTTATCACTGGCACGTCCAGCTCCCGAGCCAGATACCTAACAGCCCCAGAAGCGCTATGCCTCACCACCACAGCATCCACCACCATAGCCTCAATATTCCTAGCCGTGTCCTTCAGAGTCTCTCCCTTGGTAAGGCTACTAGTGGCCGCTGAAAAGTTAATCACATCAGCAGAGAGCCTCTTACCCGCTATCTCAAAGGAAGTTCTGGTCCTGGTGCTGGGTTCGAAAAAGAGATTCACCACTGTCTTCCCCCTAAGGGTGGGAACCTTTTTTATGTCCCTGGTGAGCACCTCCTTCATGGCCTGAGCAGTATCCAAAAGATAGAGGATCTCTTCTCCAGACAGATCCGCCAATGCCACCAGGTCTCTACCCTTGAGCATCTTCCGCCTCCACCAAAATCACTTTATCCTCACCATCCACTTCCCTCAAAAGAACCAACACATTCTCACTGTGGGAAGTGGGAACAACCCTCCCTACATAGTCAGGCTGAATGGGAAGCTCCCTATGTCCCCTGTCCACAAGCACAGCCAACTGGATACTCTTAGGTCTCCCCAAATCCATCAAAGCATCCAGGGCCGCCCTGATGGTCCTCCCCGTGAAGATAACATCATCCACCAAAACCAGCCTCTTCCCTTCTATGGAGAAAAGGATTTCCGTCTTACCAACCCTGGGCTGAAAATCTAAAAGGCTCAAATCGTCCCTGTAGAGGGTGATATCTAATTCCCCCAGAGGTATCTGCCTACCCACCACCTTCTCCAGCTTCTGGGCCATTCGGGCAGCCAACACATCGCCCCTTCTCCTTATCCCCACAAAGGCTAGATCCTCTCCGCCCTTGCTCCGCTCCAACACTTCATGAACCATACGAGTTAAAGTCCTGTCCATGGACTCCCCATCCATCAAAACCTTTTTCAGCTTGTATCCTCGGGGCACTTCCATCAGAGGGCCTCCCAGAGTTTCTGATTCACCTTCACCTCTACCCTCTCCCGGAGCTCCTTCAACCACTGATCCACCAGCTCCCTTCTCCTCTTCTCCAACAAAATCCTCTCAACCTGGGGAGAAACTCTGGCTACGAGGGCTTCACTTACGCCCTGGTGATCAGCCAACCTAAAGACCAACACCTTCCTCCCCATGTGGACCCAAGAGAACATACCCTTCTCCATGGCAAAAGCCCTGTTTATAAGGTCCTTCCCCCAGCTTCCAACATCAGCCCTGGTAAAATAGGAAGACTCTTCCACTTTCACCCCAGAAAACCCTAATTCCCTTAGAGCCCTTCTCCACCCTTTCTGGGTAGCTAACTGGGCTAGCCTGCCTCCCTCCCTATCCAAGAGAACGCCCGCCTTTTCTAGCCTAACCGCCTCTTCCACCCGGGCCTTCACTTCGTCCAAGGGAGGCACGTAGGACTTCTTCTTCTCCAACACCCCCAAGATGTAAAACCCCTCGGATGTGCGAATAATGTCCGAAATCCCCTTATCCTGCAAAACAAAAGCCACTTGTAGGAGCTTGGATGAACTTGGCACCTGGGGAATATTACCATCCCTAGCCAAAAGGGGTGTAGAAACCAGACCAATGCCCAGCCTCTTGGCCACTTCTTCCAGGGACATCCCCTCCTTTAGCATTTTTCTGGCCTTGGCGGCCGTTCTGAGGGCTTCCTTTCTAGCCTTTTCGACTAGCAGGCGCTCCAAAATCTGGCCCCTAACCTCTTTCAAGGGCTTAACTCCCCCCTCCCTTCTATCAACCAGCTTGAAGACCTTGTACTCCCCGTCCACTCTCACAGGAGATGAAATCCTCCCAACCCCTAGAGACCCCAGTGCTTGACTCATCGAGGCAGGAAGGTCGGAGAGGGCAACCCATCCCATATCCCCTCCCTTTGAAGCCAAGGAATCCTGGGAATAACGCCTCGCCACCTCAGAGAAGGTCTTCTTTTTCAGGGCCTCCAGCACCTTAGTCATAGCCTTTTTACTCTTCACCGATATAACCAACAGGTGCAACTGGGGTGGAGCAGGGAAGTCTTCTTTATTTTCTTGATAGTACTTCTCTATCTCTTGATCGGAAACTTTCACCCGCCTTTTAAACCCTTCTATGGAGAAAGGCAGATAAGCAATTCTCACTTTGTCTGGAACTCTAAACTCCTCCTTGTGCTTATCATAATACGCTTTCAAATCTTCTGGGCCCACTTTGACCTTACTCGTAAGAAGCCGGGGAGAAAGCTCCACATACTCTATTTTCACTTTCTCCATACCATAAACGATCTCGTCTCTAACCTCTGCCTGAGGAACGGCAGCAGAATCCCTAACGAGCGCCAAAACCTTGTCTTTCAGGAGAGACCTCCTAATGTCCTCCTCAAACTCTTCAGGGGTGAGCCTGTTAAGCTGAAGAACCCTTTCGTATTTCTGGGGGTCAAATTTCCCGTTGGTTTTAAAAACTTCCATCCTCGCAATCTCATTCACCACCTCTTCAGGATAGACTCTGATACCTTCCTTCTCGGCTACCACTTCCACCAATTTGTCACTTATTAGGGCATTAAAAACCTGCTCCTTCAGATGAAGCTTCTTCACCAAGTCCTCATTAAATTTGCTTCCAAACATCTTCCTATAAAACTCGTACGACTTCACATAGGCCCTTCTATACTCCATGTAAGTGACAACCCTATCCCCCACATGGGCCAGCACTTCCCTATCGCCCCGCTGGCTACCCCTTCCCCACACCAAAAAAATGGTACCAATAAAAGCGGCCACCACAATCCACAAGGCGATGCTGAGGGATTTCATGTTCTCCCGCAAGGTCCGAAGCATACTCCACTCCTCCTAGACTTCTTATGTGCCCCCATCTTTATACCCAGCCGGCCTGGCTATCAAGGTCAAAAAGGGGAAAGTCCCCATCTTGACACCAAAGGAGAAGAAATATATAAAATCCTCCACCAAGGGCGGGAATAGCTCAGGGGTAGAGCACTGCCTTGCCAAGGCAGGGGTCGCGGGTTCAAATCCCGTTTCCCGCTCCATCTTTTATCAGGCGGCATAGCCAAGTGGTAAGGCAGGGGACTGCAAATCCCTCATTCCCCGGTTCGAATCCGGGTGCCGCCTCCAATAAGGTCCTCCCGAAAATAAAAAGAGTTAGAAAACCACGCTTACGTTGAATTCTGCTTTGCAGCCCCATTCCCCACCCATTCCCCAACCTAGTCGTAACTTCCTCACTCAAAGGTGCTCCCCGGCAAACCATCTCAAAGAAGCCATGTCTGGTTCAAAATGCTTGACCGGGGCGATTTCATATGTTAGTAGAGGACTGCCTTGTATGTCAGCCCGGAAGGGGCACCCAGCAAGGTGCTGGGTGCCCCTTTTGATTTGGAGACTTGGAGATGAGGAAGGAACTCTACCTTACCCCTCAGGACCTGGACCGCAGGGTGAGGAGATGGGTCGAAGAGGCGAGGGAGCTTATCCCGCCTTACAGAAGGCCCGTCTTGAAGGTTGAGAGTTCAGCTTTGCTGGTGCTGGATGTGCAGCGCTATTTCTTCGACCCAGCCTTCGGCGCCTTCCTCCCTACAGGCCTTGTAGTTCTACCGAAGATAAAGGAGCTCATAACTTACTATGCCCATAGAAGGCGACCTGTGGTCTTCACGCGCCATGCCCTCCTTCCGGGCCATGACCCAGGGGCTATGGGGAGATGGTGGAAGGAGGTCCCGAGAGAGGGAGAGCCGGGGGCGGAGCTCTACCCTGGACTTCCAGTGCCCCCCTCTTCCTTGGTTCTGCGGAAGGACCGCTACGACGCCTTCCTCGGAGCGAATCTGGAGGACGCTTTGAAGGGAGAGGGGGTGGAACAGGTGCTCATTTGCGGGGTAATGACCCATCTCTGCTGCGAGTCCACGGCCCGGGGGGCCTTTATGAGGGACTTCGATGTCTTCTTGGTGGCCGATGCCACTGCCACGGTGAAGGAGGACCTCCACCGGGGGACCCTGAAGGCCGCTGCTCATGGCTTTGCCATGCCCTTATGCACCGAGGAGGTGGTCCATGGAGGAATTTGACGTAGGCGTGGTAGGGGGTGGCCCTGCTGGCGCGGCTGCGGCCCTTCACCTGAGGAGGACGGAGCTGAAGGTGGTCGTGATCGAGCGGGGGAGGATCGGGGGGTTAGTATGGAACGCCCGCCGCGTGGAGAACTATCCCGGGTTTCCCGGAGGGGTGACCGGGAGGGAGCTGGCGGAGCTCTTCGCGTCCCAGTTGGAAAGGGCAGGGGTGGAAGTGGTAAAGGATGAGGTCCTCAGGGTCGAGCCCCACCCCTTTCTGCTGCACGGGCGCCGGGGGCTCTATCGATGTCGATATTTGATCCTAGCTACCGGGACGAGACCAAGGAAGCTCCCCCCTAGGGGAATCCCTGTTTATTACGAGTTGTTGGAGGTCCCCCAAGGGGTCCGACGGATCGCTGTGGTGGGAGGGGGAGATGTGGCCTTCGATTACGCCCTGAGCTGTGCAGACAGAGGGACAGAGGTCTTCCTGATCCTTCGCTCGCCACCTAAAGCCCACCCAGGACTCCAGGAGGAAGTTCGGCAGAGGCCAGAGATCTCCCTCTTCATAGGGGCCTCCATTGAGGCAACCGATGGGGGCCTTGTGCTGAAGGGGAGGGAGGGGATCATTCC
>QMPS01000096.1 GCA_003648675.1 Aquificota bacterium | reverse complement strand
CTTTTGCTCATCTTTCCCACAGCCTCAATAATATCCTGCGGTCTTACCTCTATCTTGATTCTAGTGGTCATTTTTACCTCCTTTTTGGTTTGTCTGGTTGATAGCTCATGGTTGATGGTTCATAGTTCATGGCTGATGGCTCGTAGCTGACAGCTCATGGCTACCAGACCCATGTTGCCAAATCTACTTGGAGGCGTCTCTCCAGGGGCCACTTTCCATACTCTTCCAGGTGTTGGGAAGTGAGATAGTACCTGAACCCACCCTTCTTATCCCCTTCCATCACTCTTTCTCCAGGCTTGAACCTTGGCGTCAATCTTGTGAGTAAATGGGTAGACGGGTAAATGCGTGGGATGGGTGAAATTCTTGCTTCATGCGATAAGCTGGTTTAAGCCATCAACTATCTTTGCAAGCTCCTGAGGAGAAACCCTCCCCAGACATTCACCAATCCTGTCCACCGAAAGGGTTCTTATCTGGCTTATCTTGACCCAGGAGCGTTCGGGGAGCTTTCCACTTTTAAGCTCGAAAGTGAGCGGATAACCAGCCTTCTGGGGCTTGCCAGTTATGGCCATGGCGATCACCGTACCGGAGCGCTCGTTAAACACATCATGGCCTATAACCAGCACCGGCCTGGTTCCCCCCTGCTCGTGGCCCCTTACAGGATTGAGCTCTGCCCACCGGATCTCACCCCTCAGTATTCGGGCCACCCTTCGACCTCCCCAGAGATCCCCTCCTCTGCCATGGCCTTCTCAAAGTCTGGATCAAGCTTAGCACACTCCTCCGCCAACTTTTCCATTCTTACCCGCTCAAGTTTCTCCCTCAGGGCCTCCCCTATCATCCTGCTTCTACTTGGAAAGATCTTTTCCTTCACAAGGAGATCCATCTCCCTGAAAAGGTCCTCATCCAACGTTATGGCTAGCTTAACCTTGCCCATTGCCCATCCCCTAGAATACTACTCTTGATACTACCTATAGTATGAAGTTTTTAACCACTGTCAATGGAACTACCAAGCTATCCATCCAGGATGAGCGTGAGGAAGGGAAGTAATGAAATGGTTTGGAAGTTGGAACATCGATACGATGGCCACCGTGGCCTGGCGGCTTTGAATGAGGTTTAGAAGATGGTTGGTCTGGTTGATCTGGTTTGTCTGGTTCACAGGGGCGAGAAAGGCGAGAAACGCGAGAAAGGTGGCGAAGGCGAGAAAGGATCCGGCTCTTACCCCTTTAATCCTTACCCCTTTAATCCTTAATCCTCTCATTCAACTCCCCGTATTTGCCGGTATCCAGGCAGCCAATCCTGTTTGCGATATACAACTGGGTCCTCAGCTCCCCTGCCCATCCACATTCCAGTCTTCATCATATACCTTGCCCTCCGAAGCCCGGGCCAAGTCTTCTAGGAATTCAGCAAAAGCCATTAACTCAGCCTGCAACAGCTGCCAAATGCCAAAGCTCTGGCAAAGGAGAAACCAAAGGTTCTATCTTTCGAGGAACCAGATTGACCGCGTAAACGTTGCGTACCAGATGTCTAAATCGCCTTAATTCATCTAGCAGGGAAGCACTCTTCTCGCTAATAACAGCCGGCCTTATTTCTTCTTTATCCCTAGCCACCCGCCAAAGTAATACTGAGTGCCAATTCTCTCCTCTCGGAAGGTCGCAGTCCACATGCCTAGCTATAAGCTCGAATATGCGCTCAAGCCCGGAATAAAAACCGTGAAGATTCAGTGCCACCGAGTCCAGGTATATATCACGCTGCTTTGAAGACTCAGAGGCTAGTTCCCAGGCCAACAGTACCCTCCGCACCACCCGGTCCAAATCAGGTATCTCTCCACGAATACGCTCGGCAAGCTCCATATATACTTTGCTCAAAGCTCTACTCCGTACTTTTCAACAGCTTGTCTAAGAGATTCGCTTGCCTCCTCAACCTCTATTAGATCCACATGCCGATCGCCGATGACCTCTTCCACCATCCTCCATGCTCGCCAATAATCCTCAGGAGCCAAACCTTCTACAGCCAGGTCCACATCCGAGTCGGGAAAGAACCAGGACCTATGCGCCAAAGATCCAAAAAGCAACACCCTGCGCACTCTAAACTTGGTCTTCAACAGGGCTGCCGCCTTTTCTACCCTGGCCAACAATCTTTCTAGGGCCTGGGGATCTTCGTGTTCTAATGGCTGGAACCGAGATCGGCGGACTGAAGCCTTTATATAACGCCTCCATTCTTCGCGGGATAATTCTAATGCCGTTGGCATGGTGTCTCCCTCTCCAAACACCATAAACCACGAATCACCAGAAGTAAATCTGGCCGGTTTGGTTTGTCTGGTTCACAGGGGCGAGAAAAGCGAGAAAGGCAAGACACGCGAGACATGCTTAACGCCCCTTCTTCAACGCCTTGATTTGGTTTCGTTTATCTCGTTTATCTGGTTGATCTGGTTTGTTTGGTTTGTTTGGTTTGTTTGGTTTGTCTGGTTGATTTCGTTTGTCTGGCTCGTTTGGACTATCTCACCACCTCACTACTTCACTCCCTCACTTTTCACGCCTTCCACCTTTAACCTTTCACTTTTCACACTTCACCATCCCGAGGTACCAATCATAGGTGCTGGCAATGCCTTCCTCCAAGTTTATCCTCGGTTCCCACCCTAAAGCTTTAATCCTGGAGACGTCCAATAACTTCCTGGGGGTTCCGTCGGGCTTGGTAGTGTCCCAGGAGACTTCACCTTCAAAGCCCACAATCCCCTTCACCATCTCTGCCAGGTCTTTAACAGGAATGTCCTCTCCAGTACCTATATTGATAAACTCTCCCAAATCCTGGGCGTGGTAGTTTTCCATGAGATAGACACATGCCTCGGCCAGGTCGTCCACATGGAGAAACTCCCGCCGGGGGCTCCCCGTGCCCCAGAGAACGACTCTGTCGGGGTAAATGCCAAAAGGAACGAGGTGAGAGGTGAGGCGTGAGGGGTGAATGGGTGGATGCGTTGATGGGTAAATGGGTGAATGGGTGGAAGGGTGGTTTCCAAAGGTCTCCAGGTCTTTCTGAATGAGATGGTAATCTTCCTGGGATAGGAGCTTGGCCAGGTGGAACTTCCGGATAAGAGCCGGAAGGACATGGGAGTTGAGTAAATCGAAGTTATCGTTGGGCCCATAGAGATTGGTGGGCATAACAGCCAGAAAATCGGTGCCATACTGGCGGTTGTAAGCGGCGCACATCTTGATACCCGCGATCTTGGCTATGGCATAGGGCTCGTTGGTGGGCTCCAGCTCACCGTCCAGGAGATACTCTTCCTTCATAGGCTGAGGGGCAAACTTGGGGTAGACACAGGAACTGCCCAGGAAGAGGAGCTTTTCAACTCCATATTCATAAGCCGAGTGAATGACGTTGGTCTCAATGGCCAGATTGGTATGAATAAAGTCAGCCGGATAGGTGCTGTTAGCCAGGATACCTCCCACCCTGGCAGCGGCGAGATAGACGTGGGTAGGTTTTCGAGAAGAGAAGAAGGACTCTACGTCAGCCTGTCTGGTGAGGTCGAGCCGGAGGAAAGTAGGAGGACTCGTGAGGCGTGAGGCGTGAGGCGTGAGGAGAGATGCGAAGACCGTAGACGGATCTTTGGAATAGTGGGTCGCCATGATGCTGGCATATCCTTTTTCTAAAAGCTTCCTCACAATGGCACTGCCTACTAGGCCAGTTCCACCGCAGACCAAAACTTTAGAATTTTCTCTCATTATCTGCTCAAATCGAAGGAACCTTATACTTAAACATCTTCAAGCATAGGCTAGTTTTCCTCTTGGTTCAGGAATCTCTCTCCCAAGTTCCCTGGCGGTCTCAATCCACTCTTCTATAACCTGTTGGGCGTTTTTTATAGCCTCTTCATAAGTAGTACCATCGGCCATACAACCAGGAAGCTCTGGAACCTCAACTATGAATCTCTCATCTTCATCACTCCAGTAAATGATCATTTCATATCTATACACAGTCACACCCCCTTGTGTAACTTGTATTTCAACAAGAGGGAGGAAGAATACCCCTTCAATCCCATGGGTCAAGGCAAAAAGCACGAAGCTACCTCACCTTCATCAATGGCGAGTACTCGTGATTGGTGTAGCCGAAACCCTTTTCCTGAGCCACTTTCAACCCTTCACCCACGGGCTCCAGGCCCACCAGCTGCATATCGTAGTCCACCATGATCTTCACCAGCTCGTCGAAGGTGGTTCGGGGCTCCCAACCCAGGATCTCCCGGGCCTTGGTGATATCGGCCTGGAGAAACTCCACCTCCGTGGGCCTGAAATACCGAGGGTCCACCTCCACCAGAACCTGGCCTGGCTTCAAAAGGTCACTCCATTCCTTCTTCACGCTCCTAACAATCCCCTGCTCTCCCGTTCCCTCCCCTTTCCACTCCAGCTCTACGCCGGCGTAGGTGAAGGCCTCCTCCACAAACTCCCGGACCGAGTGGCTCACACCGGCCCCCACCACATAATCCTGGGGGTCATCCTGCTGTAGCATGAGGTGCATCATCGCCACATACTCGGGGGCAAAACCCCAGTCCCTCTTGGCGTTGAGGTTACCCAGGTAGAGCTTTTTCTGGCTTCCAGCCAGTATATTGGCCACGGCCCTGGTGATCTTTCTGGTGACAAAGGTCTCCCCCCTCCTTGGGGACTCATGGTTAAAG
>QMPS01000095.1 GCA_003648675.1 Aquificota bacterium | reverse complement strand
CATTAGGTTTGAAAGAGGCCAAGGATCTGGTTGACAACGTGCCCAAGCCTGTCAAAGAGGGTGTACCTAAGGATGAAGCGGAGAAGATCAAGGCTCAGCTGGAAGAAGTCGGAGCTACCGTAGAGGTCAAATAGTCTATAACGGGGCGGCCTAGTTGAAACGGGGCCGCCCCATTCCCTAATTTTAAGAGGGAGAGGCATGATAAGAAGAGAAAGGAAAGACTTTTCAAGGATAAAGGAGATAGTAGGGCCTCCTTATTTACTCGAATTACAGAGGCAGTCTTACTCTGACTTTCTCCAGGAGGATAAGAGGCCTGATGAGAGAGAAGAAAAAGGGTTGGAGGCCGTTTTTCGGCATGTCTTTCCTATTGAGGATTTTACTGGCACGGCCCGGCTGGTGTATCTGGGCTACGAGATAGGTCGCTGGAAATGCAAGTGCGGTGAGTACAAGGGACTGGGTGCCCCTGGCGTGGTGTGCAAGGATTGTGGCCAGGAGGTCTGGAGCGTTCCCAAGTACACTGTGGAGGAGTGTAAGGAGAAGGGGCTAACCTATGGGGCTCCTTTGAGGGTTCTGCTGCGTCTCATCGTCTTTGATAAGGATGAAAACACCGGGAGGCTCTCCGTCAGGGATATGAGGGAGCAGAAAGTCTACCTTGGAGAAGTGCCCCTCATGACGGAGAACTCCACTTTCATTATAAATGGCGTGGAGCGGGTGGTGGTGAGTCAGCTCCACCGCTCCCCTGGCGTGGTTTTTGAAGAGCTTCGTGCTGCTTCTGGGACCAAACCTTCTATTCTTGGAAGAGTTATACCCTATAGGGGTTCCTGGCTAGACTTTGAATACGATGCCAAGGGCTTCTTGTATGTGAAGATAGATAAACGGCGCAAGTTCCTCATCAGTACTCTGCTGCTGGCCATGGGCATGACTCCTGAGGATATCCTCCGGGAATTCTATGATGTGGAGAAGGTCTATGTCGAAGAGGGGGGTAAGGCTTTTCTCAAAGAGGTGCGAGAGAGCCTGGTTGGTCAGCGGGTGAGCACCGATGTTATGGACCACAAGACGGGAGATGTGCTTGTGAGGGCTGGTCGTAAGGTGACTCAGGCGGCCCTCAAGCGCATCCGGGTGGCTGGCTTGGATACCATTCCTTTGAAAGAGGAGGACCTCTACGGTCGAGTGTTGGCCTGCGATGTGGTGGATGAGGAAACGGGAGAGGTCTTGGCCCAGTGCAACGAGAGTATCACTCCTGAGCTCCTGGAGCGTCTTAGGCTTAGTGTTAGAGAACTGGAGTTGGTGGTTCTGGAGGGGGATAATGTAGATCCCTCAGTGAGAGAGGCCCTCGCTCAGGACAAATGTAAAACGGCTGAGGAGGCTCAGAAGGAGATCTATAAGAAAATGAGGCCTGGGGAACCCCCTACTCCCGATGTGGCTAGGGAGTTCTTCCGCCGCCTCTTCTTTGATCCCGAGCGTTTTGATCTCTCCGAGGTAGGCAGGCTCAAGATTAATCGTAAATTGGGCTTCTCCGATGAGGAGGTTCCCCTCTCTGTTCGGGTCCTGCGTAGAGAAGACATCATCGCCATCATCAGGTACATGATGCGCCTCAAGCTGGGGCAGGAGCAGGTGGACGACATAGACCATCTGGGCAATCGGCGGGTGAGGGCTGTGGGAGAGCTCTTAGAGAACCAGCTCAGGGCTGGGTTGGTGAGGATTCAGAGGGCCATAAGGGAGAAGATGAGCATTGAGGATGTGGAATCCATGATGCCCCACGATCTCATGTCGGCCAAGCCCTTCTCGGCTATTGTGAAGAGCTTTTTCTCTAGCGGTCAGCTGTCTCAGTTCATGGACCAGACCAATCCCTTGTCCGAAGTGACCCACAAGCGCCGTCTCTCTGCCTTGGGGCCTGGTGGTCTTACCAGGGAGAGGGCGGGTTTCGAGGTGAGGGACGTCCATCCCTCCCACTACGGCAGGATCTGTCCCATTGAGACTCCAGAAGGGCCCAACATTGGGCTTATCACCTCTCTCTCTGTTTATGCCCGGGTGAACCGTTTCGGTTTTATAGAGACGCCCTATCGGAAGGTAGTGGATGGCCGAGTTACCAACGAGGTGGTCTACCTCACGGCCTTTGAGGAGGAGAGGTATACCATTGCTCAAGCTAACGCTCCTGTGGATGACAAGGGACGTTTCCTTAGAGATAGGGTGTCGGCCAGGAAGGGTGGCGAGTTTGTTACTGTGCCTCCTGAGGAGGTAGATTTTATGGACGTGTCACCCAAGCAGCTGGTCTCCGTATCTGCTTCCCTTATCCCCTTCCTGGAGCATGACGATGCCAACAGGGCCCTCATGGGTTGCAACATGCAGCGTCAGGCTGTGCCACTGTTGAGGTCTGAGGCTCCCCTAGTAGGCACGGGGATGGAGAGGAGGGTGGCCCGGGATTCTGGAGTCTTGGTGGTGGCCAGGAGACCTGGTGTGGTGAAAAGTGTAGATGCCAGTCGGGTTATCGTCATGGTTGACCAGGAGGCGGGTGGAGGTATGGATGTTTACCACCTCTCCAAGTTCCAGCGTTCCAATCAGGGTACCTGCTTCAATCATAGGCCCATTGTTAAAAAGGGTCAGAGGGTGGAGGCAGGGGAGGTGATAGCTGATGGTGCCTCTACTGATGAAGGGGAGCTGGCGTTGGGCAAGAACGTGTTGGTGGCCTTCATGCCTTGGAGCGGTTACAATTTTGAGGACGCCATTCTGGTGAGCGAAAAGCTGGTAAAGGAGGACACCTATACCTCCATTCATATAGAGGTTTTTGAGGCTGAGGCTAGAGATACCAAGCTGGGCCCGGAGGAGATTACCAGGGATATCCCCAACCTGGGTGCTGAGGCTCTTAAGGACTTGGATGACACGGGCATCGTTAGGATAGGGACCCGGGTTAAGGCCGGAGATATTCTGGTGGGGAAGGTGACCCCTAAAGGGGAACAGTACCTCACCCCTGAGGAGAAGCTTTTGCGGGCTATCTTCGGTGAGAAAGCCCGAGAGGTGAAGGACACCTCCCTCCGTGTGCCTCCCGGAGTGGAGGGTATTGTGATGGACGTGAGGGTCTTCTCCAGAAAGACTCTGGGGCCTGATCCTGCTAAGGAGCGTCAGGAAGAGGAGGAGAGGAAGAGGATAGAGGCTGAATATCAGGATCAGATGGAGATCATTTGGGAGGAAGAGGCCCAGAGGCTCCGGCTGATTCTGGAAGGTAAGAAGGCCAGGGCCGAGATTAAGGACCCGGAGACAGGGGAGGTTCTTCTACCCAAAGGAAAGGTGGTCACCTCTGAGGTGTTGGACAGGCTTCCTCCCTACTATCTGAGAAACTTGAAGGTTTCCCTCTCACCCCAGGAGCAGGAAGAATGGGATGCTGCTATTCAAAGGACTACAAAAGAAATAGATAAAACCAAAGATCTCAAGAAGGACACTTTAGACAAGCTCCAGAGACCTGATGAGTTGCCTCCCGGTGTGTTGAAACGGGTAAAGGTCTATGTGGCGATGAAGAGGAAGCTCCAGGTGGGCGACAAGATGGCGGGGCGCCATGGTAATAAGGGTGTCATCTCCAAGATTCTGAAGGAAGAGGATATGCCTTTCCTTCCCGATGGCACCCCCGTGGAGATTGTTCTCAATCCTCTGGGTGTTCCCAGTCGTATGAACCTGGGGCAGATCCTGGAGACCCATCTGGGATGGGCCGCCGCTGGCCTGGGCAGGAAGCTGGGGGATGTTCTGGAAAAGGTCCAGAAAGGCATAGTCAAGATACTCAGGGATGAGTTGAAAAAGATATATGCGCCTAAGGACGCATTTGTGGATGGGTTGTCCGATGATGCCGTGGTGGCTTTGGCTCGGAAGCTGGCGGGTAAGGGTGTGCCCATGGCATCTCCCGTCTTTGACGGTGCCAGGGAGCAGGAGATCAAGGCCCTGTTGGAAGAAGTTGGCCTGCCTGTGACTGGACGCTCCAGGTTGTACGACGGGCGCACCGGTGAACCCTTTGATCAAACAGTCACAGTGGGATACATTTACATGCTAAAGCTTCATCATCTGGTGGAAGAGAAAGTTCACGCCAGGTCTACAGGTCCTTATTCCTTGGTCACCCAGCAGCCTTTGGGAGGTAAGGCCCATTTTGGGGGGCAGAGGCTGGGCGAGATGGAAGTTTGGGCTCTGGAGGCCCATGGAGCTGCTCATACCCTCCAGGAGATGCTCACCGTCAAGTCCGACGATGTGGCGGGCAGGAACAAGATGTATCAGGCAATAGTCAAGGGCAATCCCGCCATAGAAGTGGGTATTCCCGAGTCCTTCAGGGTGTTGGTTAAGGAGCTTCAAGGTCTCTGTATAGATGTGGAGATCTTGGAAAAGAAGAAGAAGGTGGAGGAGTGATGAGGCTTTTGAGCAGCTCTGTACTTCTTGCCATGGGAATTAAAAGGCTATGTTGTGAGGGGACTAGCCCTTCACAGGAGGTGTAACAGTGTTGAACGATATTTTGGAGCTTTTTGAGAAGCCCAAAGATCCCAATGAGATTGAGGCGGTGAAGATAAAGCTGGCCTCTCCAGAGGCCATCCGTTCCTGGTCCCACGGAGAGGTGAAGAAGCCCGAGACCATCAATTACCGAACCTTCAAGCCCGAGAAGGACGGTCTCTTTTGTGCCCGTATTTTCGGTCCTGTTAAAGAT
>QMPS01000094.1 GCA_003648675.1 Aquificota bacterium | reverse complement strand
GCTATGAGCTTGAGCTCCAGCAAGATCCAACGCTCCTCTCCAGGTTCCCCTTCCTCAGCATAGCGAGGGGCCTGCTTCCAGGGCTTGACAAAGTGGACGTTCCCTCTACCTCCCCGCCCTCCCCGGGCCACCACAAAACGCTCACCGGGTCTGGTGAGATCCGCCAGCACTTCCCCCGTCTCGGCGTCCTTCACCACTGTACCAGGAGGCACCCTCAACACCAGAGATGGGGCGTCTCGGCCCCGCTGCCTCTTACCCTTGCCATGCTCCCCTCTCTTGGCCCTATTGATGGGGCGATACTTAAAGTCCAAGAGAGTGGAGAGATGGGGATCCACCTCCAGAATTACGTCACCACCATGGCCACCATCGCCTCCGTCAGGACCACCCCGGGGCACATACTTCTCCCTTCGGAAGCTGACGCAGCCCCGGCCTCCGTCGCCACCCTTCACGTACACCTTGACCCTGTCTACAAACACGGCTTTTTCGCTCACCCCAAATAAAAAGGGCGGGGTTCCCCCCGCCCTCCCGGTTCACTCACGGAAACCATCTACACTTCAGGATAAACAGCTATATACCTTCTACCCTTTCTGTTCAAAAACTGTACGTAGCCGTCTATTTTGGCAAAGAGGGTGTAATCCCTTCCCATACCCACGTTGTCCCCCGGCCAGAAACGGGTACCCCGCTGCCTTACTAGAATGTTCCCTGCGCTCACCCACTGACCAGCAAACCTCTTAACACCAAGCCTTTTAGACTCGCTGTCCCTTCCGTTCCTAGAACTGCCCACCCCCTTTTTATGGGCCATAACTATCCCTCCTAAATCTCTGTAATCTTCAATTCTGTGAAGAGCTGCCTGTGCCCTCTCTTCCTCCTGTAGTTCTTTCTCTTCTTGAACTTCATGACAATAATTTTCCGGCCCTTACCGTGGCGCAGGACCCGGGCCTTCACCCTGGCCCCCTCCAAATAGGGGGCACCCACCTTCACCCCATCATCCTGGGCCAAGAATAGTACCTTCTCCAGCTCTACCTGGGCCCCTTCTTCCACAGGAAGCTTCTCCACCTGGATCACATCTCCAGGGGCCACCCGGTACTGCTTACCACCCGTCTCCACTATGGCGAACATCACACCTTTACCTCCCAGAAAATTGGCCAAAGGGGTTTAGCACAGGCCCTCTACCCTGTCAATAAAAGAATAGGCCCCCTGCGGGCTCTCTGCAACACCAAAGTCCTCAAGAGAGAAAGCACCTTATGGCTTCGGCCAGCTCCAGAGGCCGCTCAAGATGAACCATGTGTCCACTGTCAGGAATGAAAGCCAAATGGGCACCTTCTATCTTCTCCACGAGTTCCTGGGACAAGGAGGGAGGAGTCATCACATCCTTCTCTCCACACACCACCAGCGTGGGGAGAGAAAAAGACCGGAGATCCTCCTCGCCGGAATAAAGGGAACAGGCATACATGTCCCGGTAAAGGACTTCCATCCCAGCCTGAAGCATCATCTCCCTGGCCTCCTCTAACAGCTCCGCCGCCACATCCCGGGAAAAACACCACCGGGCCATCATAGCCACCGAGCCGCCGAAGTTCTCCTTAAGCCCCCTAAGAAGTTTGGGGTTCACTTCCAAAACCGCTCCGGTGCCCACCAAAACGGCCCCCGTCACCCTTGCACACCGTGGCACCGCCTTTATCACTATGGCTCCCCCCATGGAGTGGCCCACCAAAAGCACGTCCTCCAGATCCAGAGCCTCTAAAAACTCTACCACCCTGGAAGTGTAACCCTCCACAGTCTCTTCCAGCTTACAACTGGACCTTCCATGGCCGGGAAGATCCAAGGCCAGGACCCTGTAATCCACCTCCAGATCCTCAAGAACACGGCTCCACACCTGAGCGCCGCCACCCGCCCCGTGAACAAAGACCAAGGGGCGTCCGTCTCCCCCCTCTAAGTAAGCCATGTAACCCCAGCCCATGAGCACCCTTTTCTCCTCCATCTCTCCTCCCTCAGCATCAGGCTCTCCACCTCCCTATATAAAGTCCAGAAGGGAGAGATTAAAGGAAAAATCTCCCTCTGCCCCTCCTTCCCATGGGCCTTGGGATGTGTTATCTCTCCTCCCTCGGAGGTGAATCATGTCCAGGGAAATCTTTGTTCATGTGCCTTACAGAAAACTAAGAGACGTAAAGGAGAAGTTCCTGGCCCTAGGGCTCTCCGTAGAGCTCTACTTTTCTGCTTTGGATCTAGAAAACTGCAGCCTCCAGGAAATAAAGGAGGAGCTGGCCCCCATGGTGGAGGCAGGCCTCTCCTTCACTATCCACGCCCCTTTCATGGACCTAAACCCAGGCTCCGTAGACCCTGCCATCAGAAAGATCACCCTACAAAGGTGGCTCCAGCTCCTACCCCTGGTGGAGTATCTCCAGGCCAAGGTTGTGGTGGTCCATCCGGGTTTCGACCATTGGAGGTACGGAGCGCTGGTAGAGGAATGGACTGAACTCGCCCTCCAAACCCTCCTGGATATCATAGACCGCTACCCTCCCCACCTCTTGGTGGCCGTGGAAAACATCTTCGATAAGAACCCATGGATCATCAAAACCCTTTTAGACAGAGTGAACCATCCCCGGGTGGGCCACTGCTTCGACGTGGGCCACTTCCTCCTTTTCTCCAAAACGGACCTGGATACCTGGTTTCAGGCCCTGGGCCCTCACCTCTTGGAACTCCACCTCCACGACAACCAGGGCGACAGGGACGCCCACATGGGCATAGGCAGAGGCATTGCACCCTGGGACAAGATCTTCTCCCTGGTGGAATCTACAGGCAGAAAACCCTTTATGGTGATAGAAGCCCATTCAGAAGAGGACGCCCTCGTAAGTCTAGAGTTCCTCAAAAAGCGCCTTCACCCCCGGGACTAATGGACCAGAAGAAATGCTATCCCGGGGAGAGCTCAACCAATCTCCTCTGCGCCCGGCCCGGGGCCGTATTGACACTTTTTCCAGGCGGGTGCTACCTTCCCCCAGTGTCTTTTTTACTGAAGGATGGAGGTGGGATGCATGGACTATAAGGACACCCTGAACCTTCCCAAAACGGCCTTTCCCATGAAGGCTAGGCTGAGCAAACGAGAACCTGAATTCCTGAAGAAATGGGAAAAAATGGACATCTACAGGAAACTGCGAGAGGCAAGGAAGGGTCGGCCCTTCTACATTCTCCACGACGGCCCTCCCTACGCTAACGGCCACATCCACATAGGCCATGCCCTCAACAAGATCCTCAAAGACTTTATTAACAAATCCAAAGCCATGGAAGGCTATGACATTCCCTACGTACCCGGCTGGGACTGCCATGGTCTCCCCATAGAACACCAGGTGGAGAAGGAGCTGGGACCCAAGAAGAGAGAAATGACCAAAGACCAGATCCGCCAGGTGTGCCGGGAATATGCCGACAAGTTTATCGACATACAGAGGGAAGAGTTCAAACGCTTGGGTGTCTTCGGCGATTGGGAAAACCCTTACATCACCATGGACTACCGGTACGAAGCTATCATCGTGGAAGAACTGGGCAAGTTCTTCGAAAAGGGTCTCATCTACCAGGGCAAAAAACCCGTCTACTGGTGCATCAGCTGCCGAACGGCCCTGGCCGAGGCAGAGGTGGAATACGGCGACCACACCTCCCCCTCCATCTACGTGAAATTCCCCGCCAAAGACGATTTCAGCCAGGTCTTTCCCCAGGCAATGGACAAAAAGGTCTATGTGCTCATCTGGACTACCACCCCCTGGACCCTCCCCGCCAACCTGGCCATAGCCCTTCATCCCGACTTTGACTACGTGGCTCTAGAAGTGAAGAGCGAGGCCTGGATTATGGCCAAGGGCCTGATTGAGGAAGTCATGGGGAAACTGGGGGTCACCGACTACCGAATCCTAGGAGAAGCCAAAGGCAAAGACTTGGAAGGCCTGAAATGCCTCCACCCTTTCGAGCCCAGAGAGTCGGTGATCATCCTGGCCGACTACGTCACCCTAATCCAAGGCACAGGGTGCGTCCACACTGCCCCGGGCCACGGCCAGGAAGACTACGAGTCGGGCCTGGCATACGGGTTGGACGTGTACAACCCCGTAAAGGACGACGGCACCTTCGACAACACCGTGAGCCACTTCCAGGGGGTACTGGTGTGGGACGCCAACCCAATGGTCACCAACTTACTGAAAGAAAAAGGCCTCCTCTTATTGGAAGAGCCTATCACCCATTCCTACCCTCACTGCTGGCGGTGCAAAGAACCTGTCATCTTTAGAGCCACTCCCCAGTGGTTCATATCCATGGAAGCCAAAAACCTACGCCAAAAATGCCTTAAAGAGATCGAGAAGGTGAAATGGGTGCCCTCTTGGGGTAAACACAGGATCAGGGACATGGTGGAGCAGCGGCCCGACTGGTGCATATCACGCCAGAGGGCATGGGGCGTCCCCATTACCGTCCTTGTATGCCAAGGGTGCGACCACGTGGTGGCCACCAAAGAGCTCTTCCAGAGGGTGGGAGAGCTCACAGAAAAAGAAGGAGCTGACGTGTGGTTTCGCCGCCCCCCTCAAGACTTTTTGCCACCCAACTACACCTGTCCCCGGTGTGGCTGCAAGGAGTTCGAAAAGATCGAAGACATCCTAGACGTTTGGTTCGACTCGGGCACCAGCCACGCCGCCGTCTTGGAAGACAGAGACGAATTGGAGTGGCCCGCTGACATGTACCTGGAAGGCTCCGACCAACACAGGGGCTGGT
>QMPS01000093.1 GCA_003648675.1 Aquificota bacterium | reverse complement strand
CACCACCCCATGCCCCGCCTCCACCAGGGCAGGCAAAAGGTGGGAGCCTACAAAACCCGTGGCACCGGTGGCGAAGATTCGCATAGAAAAACCTAAAACTTGCTGTAAGCTTCTAAAAAGTCCTCTCTGCTGACGCCACTCTGCCGACAAATAGTCCTGAGAGTGGAGCCTTTGATCCTCCTATGATTGGGCATAGTTAAAGGAATCCTGGTTCCGTCGGGATTCTCCTTAACCATAGAAATGTGATTACCTACCCTTACTACCTCAAAACCCAGATATTCAAAGGCCTTTACCACTTTATCCCTGGGAGCATCGTGAGGAAATTTCACTACACTGCCACCTCGGCAATGAAGGTTTCTACGACTTCACTATCTTCAAAGGCTTCCTCCCCAAAGGTCTCAATGTGAAACTTTATGGCTGACTTCACATCGGCCAGGGCTTCTTCATAAGTATCACCTTCACCAACGACTACACCCTTCAACCCCAAAGGATAGGCAACATATCCTTCTGGATGCTTTTCAACTATTATTTTTAGGTAACGCATAGGTCCTCCTCCTCCGTTCTCTCTTCACCCAAAAACCTATGAAAAACATAACCTCTAACCACAGCAGAGTCAAAAAGATGAGCAGAACCCACAAAGTCGATCTCCAAACCCCTTATGGCTCTACCCCGCCTTTCTCCGCAGTCGCTCTAGATAGACCATGAGGGCAGATATGGCAGCGGGAGTGACACCGGAGATGCGGGAGGCCTGCCCCAGGGACCGGGGCTGGATCTCTTTGAGGAGCTGGCGCACCTCATGGGAAAGGCCCGGCACCTGGTCGTAGTCCAGATCCTGAGGTATGAGGATGCGCTCCAGATGCTGGAAGCGCTTCACCTCCCGCTCCTGGCGCTGGAGATAGCCTTCATATTTGCAAAGGATCTCCACCTGGCGCACCACCCTCTCAGGCAGGTTCCTGGCCTGGCCATCCAGTTCTTCAATATGCCGATAAGTGATCTCAGGCCGTTTGAGGAGCTGGGCCAGGGAAGCAGGTGACTCCAAAGGAGAAGACCCCAGGGACTCCAGATAGGCATTCACCTGGGAAGAGGGTTTAATGAAAACCTTCTTGAGACGCCTCATCTCTTCTTCTATGAGACGACGGCGCTCCTGCATCTCCTCCAGGGCCTCCTTGTCTATGAGACCCAATTCATAGCCCTTCTCCATGAGACGCAGATCAGCGTTGTCCTCCCGAAGGAGAAGACGATACTCAGCCCGAGAGGTGAACATACGATAAGGCTCCCGGACGCCTCGGGTCACCAGATCGTCCACCAAAACGGCCATGTACGCCTGGGAGCGATCCAGAATGAAGGGAGACCTGCCCTGGACCTTGAGGGCAGCGTTGATGCCCGCCCACAGACCCTGGGCCGCTGCCTCTTCGTACCCCGAGGTGCCATTCACCTGGCCCGCCATGAAGAGGCCCTCCACCAATTTTGCCTCCAGGGTGGGCCACAGCTGGGTGGGCTGAACAAAGTCATACTCGATGGCGTAGGCGGGGCGCATAATCTCTGCTTCCTCCAGGCCTGGAACGGAGTGGACAAGCTGGATCTGAATCTCATAGGGCAGGGAGTTGCCCAAACCACTGGCGTAGATTTCCTCCGTATCCAGGCCCTCGGGCTCCAAAATGACGTGGTGATACTCTTTTTCGGGGAACTTCATCACCTTGTCTTCCAAAGAAGGGCAATAGCGAGCAGGCACCCCTTTGATAGCACCGCTATAGAGGGGAGAAAGGTGAATGTGGCCCCGGATGAGGCGGTGGGTGGTCTCCGTAGTCCGGCCCATATGACAAGGCACCTGGGGTAGGGTGATCTCCCGGGTAAAGAGGGAGAAAGGACGAGGCTCCGGATCCCCTTCTAGAAGGTCAAAAACAGAGAAGTCTATGGTGGAGCGCTTCAACCGAGGCGGAGTCCCTGTCTTCATACGGCCCATCTGAAACCCCAGCTCTGCTAGGCTCCTGGCCAGACTATCGGCGGGAAACTCCCCAGCCCTACCGGCAGGAATGCGCCGCTCACCGATGTGGATAAGTCCCGCCAGAAAAGTGCCCGTGGTGAGGACCACCGTCTTGCCCATGAACTCCACTCCCAGATGGTCCCTAACACCCACCACCCGACGCTTCCCCTTGGCCTCTTCCACCAAGAGCTCCTCCACCATGGTCTCTTTGACATCAAGGTTCTCCTGGGCTTCCAGGACGGCCTTCATAACCACTCGATAGCGCACCTTGTCGTTCTGAGTCCGGGTGCCCCACACGGCGGGACCTTTGCTGGTGTTGAGGGTGCGATACTGGATGGCCGTCTGGTCCGCCACCCGGGCCATCTGGCCACCCAGGGCATCTATCTCCTTCACCAGGTGACCCTTCCCCACTCCACCCACGGAAGGGGAGCAGGGCATATGGGCCACGGTGTCCAGGAAAATTGTGAGGAGAAGGGTGCTACAACCCATACGAGCCGCCGCCAGGGCCGACTCACAACCTGCGTGCCCGCCTCCCACCACTATGACGTCGTATGTCTTGGGATAAATGGCCATGGAAACTTTACTCGTCCTCTCCAGCTATCTTTGTGGCTATAAACTCAAGAACGGCGTCCAAATTCACCTCTGTCGATTCCACCACTCGGTGGCCCACGTGCTTATGGTACGGGTAACCCTTATGTCTTCAATAATGTGAGAAAACTTGCGAAGCAGCCTATATAGCACTCTTCAATTCTTCCAATCTCTTTTTCCAGTACTCCAGTCCCTCTATAGCAAACTGCCAAGCCATAAGGTCATCGTAAAACTCGAAATCCTCCTGGCCCTTCTCATACTGGCTTTTCACCTCTTCGAAGGGCCTCCCATACTTATCTTCGAAGTGAGAAGCCTCTTGCTGAAAATCGGAAATCCTGCAGAGAATCTCCGTCATCAGATGCTCCACCAAGACTTCTCTAATGTCTGCAAAGCCCAGCTCTCTAATAATCTCTAAAATTTCCTCGCTCACCACTAAGGTCCCCATGATACGCCCATTCCTGCCACTTTTATGGTGTACGAAATATAATTCGGAATGGGAACAAAGGCAACAAAAGAGAGACCTTTAACAAATACCCTGGAAAAGGTTATTTAAAGGTTATGATCATCAGACGTTACAGAGACCTCAACAGCCACCTGCGGGAGCGTTTCGGCTGCCGGGTGCAGCGCATCACCCTGGACGCCGGCCTCACCTGCCCCAACCGGGACGGTACCAGGGGCAAGGGGGGCTGCATATACTGTAACCCCAGGGGCTCGGGCACGGGACTGGCAAATACCCTGTCCATCACTCAGCAACTCCAATGGGGCAAGGAGAGGCTGGCACGCCGCTACAAGGCCAAGAAGTTCATCGCCTATTTCCAGTCCTTCTCCAACACTTACGCCCCCGTGGACAAGCTGGAGAGCCTTTACAGGGAAGCCCTGGCCGTGGAAGACGTGGTGGGCCTGGCCATCGGCACCCGGCCCGACTGTGTTACTCCCAAGGTCCTGGACCTGCTGGAGGAACTAAACCAGGAAACCTACCTATGGGTGGAGTACGGCCTCCAGTCCATCCACGACGCTACCCTAAAACGAATAAACCGGGGGCACACCGTGGAAGAGTTTTGCCGGGCCGTGGAAGAGACCCGACGCCGGGGCATCGAGGTAGTAGTCCACGTCATTTTGGGCCTCCCCGGGGAGGAAAAGGAAGAGATGCTGGCCACGGCCAAAGCATTGGGAGAGATGGACATCCAGGGGGTGAAGCTCCATCTCCTCTACGTCATCCAAGGCACGCCCTTGGCCCGTCTCTACCAGCAAGGGGAGTACCGGTGCCTCACCCGGGAGGAGTACGTGGACGTGGTGTGCGAGTTTCTAGCCCTGCTGCCACCCCATGTGGTTATCCACCGCCTCACTGGAGACCCCCATCCCCATGAACTCCTTGCCCCCACCTGGGCCCTGGAGAAACAGGCCAATCTCCAGGCCATCCACCGGGCCTTGGAAGAGCGAGACCTGTGGCAGGGAAAGTGGTGGAGGCCGTCAAAAGAAAGGCATTGACCCCAACAAGGCGAAGAGATACCCTTCAAAATACTGGTGTAAATACCATGAAAGCGTTGAAAAATTTGATTGAAGAAATATTCTACGAGATAGCAAAGACCGTGGCAGAATGGGACAAGCCCTCAAGGATCACTACGTTTGGCTCACGGGCAAAGGGTAATTGGAGCAAAAGATCGGACCCGGATTTGCTCATCATAGAGAGTTTCACTGGCACCATTAATAAGAGAAAAGAAGCGGCACAATCAAAAGGTCCTCTATGAAGCCCCGTAGTCAAGCCTATGTCCTTTTGATACTGGCCCTAGAGAACCTCAAGGCCGCCAAAATCCTAGCCTCCTCGGGCCAAGTGAATCCCCGAATGGTAGGGTTCCACCTACAACAGGCAGCCGAAAAGGCACTAAAGGCCTGGCTGGACTCACTGGGATCGGAATATCTTAAAACCCGCGATCTAGCCTCTCTCTTGGAAGAACTGGAAGACCAAAACCAAGATGTGAAGGACTTCTGGCCCCTAGTGGAACTGACCCCCTTCGCCGCTCACCTCCGCCACCAATATCTCGAAGAAGAGGAAGAGACCAACCTACAAGAAATGACTGCTCTGGTCGAGAAACTAGTGAGAAGACTTTCAGGTCAATCAGGAGGAAAATGATATGGAAAACTCCACCATGAAGCCACTGGAAGAGAGTGAGTTTCCCCAAGGACAAAGGGTGAT
>QMPS01000092.1 GCA_003648675.1 Aquificota bacterium | reverse complement strand
GGCTTCACTTCTTCTCTCTTGGGAAGGGTGAGGGTGAGAATGCCGTTTTTTAGGGTGGCTTTTATTTTTTCCTTGTCTACCGTCTGGGGTAGAGAGAAGGTTCTCTGGAAGGTGCCGTAAACCCTTTCGGCTCTTAGGAAATTCTCTGTTTTGGCGTCCCTTTCCACCTTCTTTTCACCCTTGAGAATCAGTGTGTCATCCTCCACTTTGATTTCCAGGTCCTTCTGGTCCACTCCGGGGAGTTCAGCTTTGAGGATGATCTCGTTCTCTGTCTCATAGATATCCACAGGGGGGTGCCAGGAGGCCTTGGTCCACTCCTCCTTTTCCCTCCCGAGGAGGTCTTCGAAGATTCTGTCCATCTGACTACGCAGTAGGTTTAGCTCTCTAAAGGGGTCCCATCTCACAATAGCCATGTTCCACCTCCTAGCCTACTTTTCTCTCATATAAATAATCTTTAGCTTATTATTGTCAAGATATCTAATAAAATCATAGTCAGATATGCTTTGGCCCTGGGACAGGATTGACAGGGAGCCTTTGGGGATCTTATCATCGCCATCTGCAGAAGGAGGAGTTCCCAAAGGGTTGTGAGGCTTTTTGGGGCTACAGGGGAGGATGATAGTAGCTGTTATTCCAGCCAGATATGGCTCCACCCGATTTCCGGGCAAGCCTTTGGTGGCTATTTGTGGTCGTCCCATGATCCAGCACGTCTACGAGAGAGTGGCCCAGGCTCAGGGCGTGGACAGGGTAGTGGTGGCCACAGATGATGAGCGTATTTTGAATGCAGTGACAGCTTTTGGGGGAGAGGCTCTTCTTACCTCTCCTCAATGCCCGTCAGGAACGGATAGGGTGGCGGAGGTGGCACAAAAGATGGCTGCCCGGGCCTTTATTAATGTCCAGGGTGACGAGCCCATCATCCATCCCCAGGCGGTCTCTATGGTGGCTTACGCCTTGAAAGAGGGCGAGAAGATGGTTACCCTCAAAACTCCTCTGGAAGACAGGAGAGAGTTGAATAACCCTCATGTGGTGAAGGTGGTGACGGATAGAAAGGGCTATGCCCTTTATTTCTCTCGTTCCCCTATTCCTTATTCTAGGGATGAGGGTTGGGGGGAGGTGGATTTGAAGGGCTATTTTAAGCACGTAGGGATTTATGGCTATTCCAGAGAAACCTTGCTTGCTTTGGCCTCTTGGCCTCCCAGTTTTCTCGAGAAATTGGAGGGTCTGGAGCAGCTCAGGGCCTTGGAGGGCGGGGTGAAGATAAGGGTGTTGGAGACGGAATACCGGGCGGTTGGGGTGGATGTGCCCGAGGATGTGGCTCGGGTGGAAGCTGTTTTGAAAGGGGAGGATCGGTGAGAACCAAATATATATTTGTTACCGGTGGGGTGCTTTCGTCCCTAGGAAAGGGTATAGCCTCGGCTTCCATAGGGGCCTTGCTGGAGGCTAGGGGGTTTAGGGTCACCTTTCTGAAGTTTGATCCTTACATCAATGTGGACCCGGGAACCATGAATCCTTTCCAGCACGGTGAAGTTTACGTTACAGAAGACGGAGCGGAGACGGACCTGGATCTGGGCCATTACGAGCGCTTTACCCAGGTGAAGCTTACCAGGGACAACAATGTGACTACAGGGCGTATCTATTACTCTGTTATCACCAAGGAGAGGCGGGGCGAGTTTCTGGGAGGAACGGTTCAGGTGATTCCACACATCACCAATGAGATAAAAGATTCCATAAGGAAGGTAGCCAGAGACGTGGATGTGGTTATAGTGGAGGTGGGGGGAACCGTTGGTGACATTGAGGGTCTACCTTTTCTGGAGGCCATCCGTCAGTTTGGACTGGAGGAGGGAAGGGAAAACGTCCTTTATGTTCACCTCACCCTTGTTCCTTACATAGAAACGGCTGGGGAGCTGAAGACTAAGCCCACCCAGCACAGCGTTAAGGAGCTGAGGGCTATTGGTATCCAGCCCGACGTTCTTTTGTGTAGGACTAATCGTTTTCTTCCCAGGGAGATAAAGGCCAAGATCTCTCTCTTCTGTAATGTTGAGGAAAGGGCGGTGATCACGGCAAAGGATGTTGACATCGTTTACGAGATACCCCTTGTTTTTCACAAGGAGGCCCTGGGCGATATCATAGTGGAGAAGCTGGGGCTGCCCAACAGAGATGTGAATCTGGAGATTTGGCAGGAAGTGGTCTCTCGTATGAGGGATGCTCAGGGAGAGGTGGAAATAGGTATTGTGGGCAAATACGCCAATCTTAGGGATTCTTATAAGAGCCTGGTGGAAGCCCTTCATCATGGTGGACTTTATCATGCTCTTAGGGTGAAGATTAGGTGGGTGGATGCGGAGGAGGTAGAGAGGGATGGTGGGTCCCTCTTGAAGGGGCTGGATGGAATGATAGTGCCGGGTGGTTTTGGCTCTAGGGGGATAGAGGGTAAGATTAGGGCTGTCACTTATGCCAGGGAGGAGGGGATTCCTTTTTTGGGTATATGCTTGGGTATGCAGTGTGCAGTGGTGGAGTTTGCCAGGAACGTGTGTGGCTTGAGGGAGGCCAATAGCACAGAATTCGACCCCGACACTCCCCACCCCGTCATCCACCTTTCTCCTGAGCAGGAAGGGGTGGTGGACAAAGGAGGTACAGTGAGATTGGGGGCCTACCCCTGCCTGATAAGGAAGGATACCCTTTCTTATCAGGCTTACGGAGTGGAGGAGATAGTGGAGCGCCATCGTCACCGCTATGAGTTTAACAACGACTATAGGGAGGTGTTCAAAGAGAGGGGGATGGTGGTGGCAGGAGTATATCCTAAGAGGGATTTGGTGGAGATTGTAGAGGTGAGGGACCATCCCTGGTTTGTGGGCGTTCAGTTTCACCCTGAGTTTAAATCCAAGCCCTTTAAACCTCATCCCCTTTTTAGGGAGCTAGTGGAGAAGGCTTGGGAGAGGAGGACCTGTGGCAAGGAGGGTTAGTATAGGTGAGGTGACCATAGGCCCTGGGGAACCTCTGGCCCTCATTGCAGGGCCATGCGTCATTGAGAGCCGGAATCTCCTCTTTCAGGTGGCTGAGGCCTTAATTGAGATTAGGGAGGCACTGGGTATTCCCGTAGTTTTCAAGGCCTCTTACGATAAGGCCAATAGGACTTCTTTCCGTTCTTTTAGGGGCCCTGGCCTTCTCATGGGGTTGGAAATGCTGGCTGAGGTGAAGGATAGGTTTGGCCTGCCTGTCATCTCCGATGTTCACAAAGAGAGCGAGGTGGAGCCAGCGGCTGAGGTTCTGGATGCCCTTCAGATTCCTGCGTTTCTCTGTCGCCAAACAGACCTTCTCATAACTGCCGCCGAGACTAATAAGCCTATCAATGTGAAGAAGGGTCAGTTCATGGCTCCATGGGACATGGTCCACGTGGTAGAGAAGATAGCGTCCACGGGAAACCGCAAGGTGCTTCTCACGGAGAGGGGTACCACCTTTGGTTACAACAACCTGGTAGTGGACTTCCGTTCCCTTCCCATCATGGCTTCTCTAGATTGCCCGGTGGTCTTTGATGCGACCCACTCTGTTCAGCTTCCTGGTGGGGGAAAAGGAGCTTCTTCGGGACAAAGGGAGTTTGTGGAACCTTTGGCCCGGGCGGCGGTGGCAGTTGGCTGTGATGCCCTCTTTATGGAAGTCCATCCGTCTCCGGATAAGGCCCTCTCCGATGGCCCCAATATGATCCCTTTAAAAGACCTCGGTCCTCTGCTGGAAGGAATCCTTAAGATAGCCAGGGCGGTGAGGGGTGAGCGAGGATAAGATCTTAGATGTGGCTCGCAGAGTCATAGCTATTGAGGGAGAGGCTGTTCAGACCCTTCTAGATCGCTTGGATGAGTCTTTCATAAGGGCGGTCAGGATTCTCTATGACTGCAAAGGGCGGGTGGTGGTCACGGGCATGGGGAAATCGGGCATCATAGGCCGGAAGATTTCGGCTACCATGGCCAGTACGGGCACTCCCTCCATCTTTCTCCATCCCGCTGAAGGGAGCCACGGGGATTTGGGGATGGTGGTGAAGGGAGACGTGGTCCTGGCCGTCTCTTACAGTGGGGAGACTCCGGAGATCTTGTCCCTCCTTCCTGTGATAAAAAGGCTGGCCCTTCCCCTCATTTCTCTGACGGGGAAGCCCACCTCCACTTTGGCCCAGAAGAGCGATGTGGTTCTTAATGTGTCAGTGGACAAAGAAGCTTCGTCCCTGGAAATGGCCCCTACAGCAAGTACTACGGCGACTCTAGCTATGGGTGATGCTTTGGCTGTGGCTCTTTTGGAGATGAGAGGCTTCTCAGAGGAGGACTTCGCCCTCCTTCATCCCGGTGGGACTATAGGTAAGAAGCTCCTCCTTAGAGTGGAGGACCTCATGCACACAGGAGAAGAGTTGCCCGTGGTTTCTATGCATACCCAGATGAAGGACGTGATTTTGGAGATTTCCTCCAAGAGATTGGGCATTACCACTGTGGTGGACGATAAAGAGAGACTTCAAGGTGTCATTACCGACGGTGATCTAAGGAGAATTTTGGAGAGACACGGCAAGTCCTTTTTCGAGTTGCGGGCCGGGGAAGTGATGACCAAAAATCCCAAAACCATTGACAGGGATGCCCTTGCGGCTAAGGCTTTGCAAAGAATGGAGTTATATTCCATTACCGCTTTGGTGGTTCCCGACAGATCTGGCAGGCCTGAGGGAATCCTTCATCTTCATGATCTCTTGAAGGCTGGCATAGTTTAAAACAAAAGCTCACACCTTAGCTACATAGTTTATTCT
>QMPS01000091.1 GCA_003648675.1 Aquificota bacterium | reverse complement strand
CACCACCGCCGAGGCTCGGCATGTTCCGCTCCAGCTGTAGACCACGACTTCATGGGGGTGGAATTCTACATCTGTCACTCTGCTCTGGATCACCTCTACTTCCCGTTTCATGGCTTCGTTCAAGAAGAATCGGTCGAGTTCCACTCTTTGGACAGCCAGGGAGGGTTTTGTGGGGTCCTCTTCTAGGACTATTTCCTCCTCTTCTCCGTACAGGACATAGCCCTGGATGGTCCTCTGGATCATGGTTTCGGGTATTTTTAGTCCGAAGTCTCTCTCCAGAATCTCTTCCAGGGGATGGGAAAGGACGCCTGCACACTGGTTGTAGTGCTCTCCAAAGCGCTTCCCTTCGTAGATCACCACCCTGATGTCTTCGCCCCTTTCTTGGGCCAGCTTTTTTAGGGTGAGGGCACAACTCACTCCCCCGGGGCCTCCCCCTATGATGGCTACCCCTTTCTCTTTTTCGAAGGTCTCTTCTACCATTCTATGGCTTTTGCTCCTTTGATGGTGGTTTGCCCTTCAGTCTTTTTTTTATCATGTTGAGGTACTCTCTCATGAGGGACGTGGCGAAGGATCTGGAGAGGGCCCGGGATAATATGCTCCTGTAGGGAGCGCTTCCGGTGAAGAGGTGCCACAGTACCTGGGTTTCTGGTTTTTCCTTCCAGTCTCTCTTCTTGGCTTCCTCCTGGACCATCTGGAGTCGGGGAACCACGAACCAGTAATGTCTGGCGAAGAGATCATGCATTTTGAAGAGGAGTTTACCGTAGTAGTTGTCCAGGTGGTACCTTTCACGGCAGGGTTTTACGTAATGCTGGATGAGCTCCTCTCGGGAGATCTTTCCTTCTAGTATAGCCTTGGCGGCAGTGGTACCGGTGTAGAGGGCTGATTCGATGCCGTTCTTCAAGTAACGGGAGATAAAGGCGTCACCCACCACCATCAGCTTATGGGTTACTGGGTTCTTGGCTGTACTCGTGGCCACCTTGGGGTGGCAATGACAGTATTTGTCGGGCAGGTTCCAGTTGGGAGGAAAGTGGCGGGAAACTGTGGGATGTAAGAGGAACCTTTCCAAGTCGGCCCGCCGCACATGGGCTCCCAGTACGGTGACCGTCACAAACCTCCTTTTGGGAGTTATGGCGCCCAGAGAGATCCCTTTTAGCCCCAGTGAAAAGACCTTCACGGAGTTATTGAACCAGTTGTTGACCTCCTCTTCTTCCAGAGGGATTTCTGCCTGGCAAGCGTGGAAGGTTGCAGGGGGAGTGTAGCCGAAGCCTGCTTCTTTCAAGACCCGGGGAAAATCGCTATTCACCCCGCAGGCTACAACCACCACGTCCGCCTCTATAGTCTTGTTATTTCCATATTTTACGCGGATGGACTTGATAGGATTGGATGGAAGCTCCAGCGAGGAGACCATCTCCTGTATGTGCTGGGCTCCACTGTCCACGGCACTACTTAGGAGGAACTGGTCGAAACCCAGCCCCTCTTCCCCCCTGGGATCCAGGGGACCCATGCCTCGGTAGGCCGTGTAAAGTGTGGTGCCGGGTTCGTTTTCGAAAGAGACACCTCCCCATCTCGTTTCAAAAAAGTGGCTTTTTACCTTCCTTTGTATCACACTGGCAGGAACAGAGATCCCCAGGGCTTCTAGGGTTTCCAACACCGTATGGGATATGAGCCCGGCGCACATGTTACAGCCCAGGGGGCCATAGTGGCTGAAGGGTTTTTTATCGAAGATGATCACTTCTGGGGGGTGGGCACCGGCGTTTTTCAAAAGGTGAAGAGCGCACACTGTCCCTGATGGACCTCCTCCTATGATCACCACTCTTTTCAATACTCTCTCCTCTTCTTGTATTGGTTGTAGTTAAATCACTATACAGATCCGGTAGGAAAAGTACCAGGGAGAGTTCCGAGGCAGAAGGGGGGCTCATCGGTAGATCTTTCTGAATCTCACAAGCCCGTAAAGGAAGTAGCCGCTGCCCACAGCGGCCATGGCCAGGATCTCCCTCCAGGCCAGGGAGAAGCTCTCACCCCGTAGGTAGATGCCCAGTCCCAGGTCTGTATAGTATTTGAGGGGCGAGAGATAGGTGAGGGGCACCATCCACCTGGGCATGGCCTCTGTAGGCACCCATCCCCCCGATAGAAAAAGAATGGGCGCCAGAAAGAGGATGGTGAGGAGACCAATTTGCCCAAGGCGCTGAGCCAAGGTGGCGATGAGGAGGCCTATGCCGCAACAGGAGAAGATATACAGGGCGGTTACCCCCATGAAGAGAAGATAGGAGCCCCTCATGGGAATGCCAAAAGCCCCTTGGAGGACGAGGAGGAGGGTGATGTGGGAGGCCAGGATAAGGGCGATCATGGTGAAGAGGATCTTGGTCAGAATGATCTGGCGGGGTTTTATGGGAGAGACCAGGAGCTGTTCTAGGGTTCCATAGTCCCTCTCCCTTACTAGGGCCGTAGCTGAGAGGATGATAGAGATCATGGTCACCACCATGAAGAGCTCATCCAGGGCCGTAAAGTAAGGATCCTCCAGGTTGGGATTGAAGAGGACCCTGGTCCGTCCGTCTACTCGGGGCATGTGAGCCATGGTGGGTGAGGAGATACCGTAGTATTTGAGGGCGAACTCTTGGCCGTAGTCTGCGGTGATCTGGGCGATATAGGCTGAGGCCAGGGTGCTGGAGGTGATTTGGGTGCCGTCCAGGAGGAGCTGGAGGGAAACGGTTCTGCCTTGATGGAGCTTCTTCTGGAAGTTGGGGGGGATGGTGAGGACCCCCAGAGTCTTGCCCTGGTCCAGGAGTCTGAGAGCTTCTTCGGAAGACTTTATCTCTTCCTTCCATTGGAAGTAGGGCTTTCTGATACGACTGGTCATCTCTCTGCTCATAACGGTTTTGTCTAGGTCGAAAAGGGCCATGCCGCCGTTTTTCAATGTGAGGATGAAGCCGTTTCCTGCTATGTAGACGTCTAGGGTAAAGGCATAGAGGACGAACAGGAAGATGGCCTTGTCCCTGAGGAACTGGAGGGCCTCTTTTTTTAAGAAGAACAGTAACCTCACCTTCCGGCCTCCAGTTCAATGTTCAATGTTCTAGGTTCAAAGTTCTCAAAGTCGTCAAAAAAACCTTGAACATTGAACTTAGAACGTTGAACGGTCCCTATCATCCTTCCCTCTTTTTGAATAACAGGAGACTGATGAAGAATAGAATGGTGCCGTAAGCAAGTATTATGAGGTAGTTGGTTCCCATCTCCTTGAGGCCGATCACCTTGGAGTAAGTCCCTTGCACGATTTTCATATAGTACATGGCAGGGAAGAGGTGGGCCTCTATCTCCCCCTCCCGACCCAGGTTGGAGACAGGCATGAGGAGACCTGAATAGAGGAAGGAAGGGATGATGGTGATGATGATGGTGACGATCTGGGCCGCCACCATGGAGCGGGTGAAGGCCGACACCACCAACCCCATGCCGGTGGTAGTGAAGATATAGATGATGGAGCCTAAAAGGAGGAGGAAGAGGCTTCCTTTGAAAGGTACCTGGAAGAGGACCAGGGAGAGAAGAAAGAGGATGAGGATGTTGATGAAGTTGAGACCGTAATAGGGGATGACCTTGCCCAGAAGGAACTCCCACCGTGTGATGGATGAGGAGTAGATGTTGTAGATGGTGCCGTAGTCCTTCTCTTTCACTATGGCCAGGGCAGCCATGATGGCGGGGTTCATCATGAGGATGACCACCAGGAGGCCGGGGACCAGGGAATAGCTGCTCACCAGAGAGGGGTTGTACAGAAAGCGGGTCTCCAGTTTTATGGGTTGGAGGTTTACGGAGGTTTGTCCTCTCTTGTTGAGCCAATTTTGGGCCAATCCAGTGTTAAAAGACGTGAGGTAGGCCTTCACGTAGTTTTTGATGACCAGCCCTCGATAGGGGTAGGTGCCGTCTACGAGGACTTGAATGGGGGAGGCTCGGTCTTGATAGAGGCGTTTTTGGAACTGGGGGGGGATGACCAGGGCCAGCCGTATCTTCCCCCTTTTGAGCAGGTTTATTAGTCGTTGGTTGTTCTCCGCCCTTTCCTGGAGGTGGAAATATTTGGTCTTTACCAGTCCGTTGACGAGCTCTCGGCTGGTCTGGGTCCTGTCCAGATCCAGGAGGGCCGTAGGAATGTTCTCCACGTCTAGGCTCAGGCCGAAGCCGAAGACCAGAAAGAGGGCTACGGGGACGAAGTGGGCCAGGAGGAGAAAGAGGGGGGAACGGATGATCTCTTTCAGCTCTTTGCTGCTCACTGCTTTTATTCTGTTGAAGCTCTCTCTACTCATGGGTGTTCTGCTCCATAAAGTGGATGAAGACGTCTTCCATGCTTATGAAGGCTTCCCCCCTTATCTCTAGGGTTATTCCCTCCTCTGTGAGTCTTTTCTTCAGGCGATCAAGGGTGACTCCCTTGCCCCAGAGCCTCAGGAATCGGCCCAGGGGATAGGCCTGGTGGCCCAGGGATTTTATGAGTTTCAGGGCCTTTCGCTGGGGCTGGGCCAGAAGCTCCAGCATTTCGCCTTTCTCTCTTATGACCCGTTCTCTCAGCTCCTGGGGGCTTCCTAGAGCTACCAGTCGTCCCTGGTTCATAAGGGCCAGGCGGTGGCAGTACTCGGCTTCAACCAGGTGGTGGGTGGTGACAAGGAAGGTGAGCCCCTTTTCCTGGGAAAGGCGGGTGATGATTTCCCAGAAGTGTTTTCTTGCCTGGGGGTCAACCCCCGAGGTGGGTTCATCTAGAAAGAGGACCTGGGGGAAGTGGAGGAGGGAGCACCCCAGGGCCAGCCTCTGCT
>QMPS01000090.1 GCA_003648675.1 Aquificota bacterium | reverse complement strand
GTTCCACTGGTTAATAGGAGTATCAACGAGACCCTTTCCAGGACCATTCTCACCTCCCTCACCACCTTCCTGGCCGTGGCAGCTTTGTGGGTTTTGGGCAGTGAGGTCGTAAAAGGCTTTGCTTTTGCCATGATGATAGGTATCATTGTGGGTACTTATTCCTCCATTTTTGTTGCCAGTCCTTTAGTGGTCTGGTGGGAGGAGATAAAACGTGGGAAGAAGCTGAGCACGAGAGAGGTGAGTTGATGTACGAGAAGGTATGGCTCATGAACGAGGCATTGTCCAAAGTGGACAGTCGCTACCGCCTGGCCGTTATTGTATTTAAAAGGGCCCGATTGCTGGCGGCGGGAGATGAACCTTTGGTGAAGAGCCGATATACCAAACCCATTACCATAGCCTTGGAAGAGTTCGCTAAAGGATATCTGGAGTGGAAGACCCCTGAAAACGAAGACTGGGTGGAGTAGGAAGGGTTTTCCTTGGAAGATTGGGTGGCCAGATCCTCAAAAAGGTCTGGCCTTCATCCTTTCCCTTATTTTTCTTTTCCTTTGGTGGGGCGCTAGCTGGTGTCAAGATAGGTGCCCTGTTTATGGCGATGCCTTGGTCATGGGTTCTATAGGAGAGCCTAAAAGGCTTTTGCCTCTCTTAGCTTCTGATTCGGCTTCAGCCACCATCTCCAGCTTTGTCTTCAATGGCCTCCTTAAATATGACAAGGATGGAAACCTTACAGGAGATTTGGCCGGGTCCTGGGACGTGAGTAAGGACGGCAAAGTGATCACTTTTCACCTCCGGAAGGGGGTTAGATGGCAGGATGGGAAGCCCTTTACCGCCCGGGATGTCATGTTCACTTTCAACAAACTCCGGGACCCCAAGGTGGCCACCCCTTACAGCGGCGACTATTTGGAGGTGGAGAGGGCAGAAGTGGTGGATGACTATACCTTCCGGGTCTATTACAAGCGGCCTTTCGCTCCTGCCCTTTCTAGCTGGACTATGGGTATTATCCCTGAGCATCTGCTCAAAGGGGAAGACCTTAACACCACCCGGTACAACCGCCACCCCGTGGGCACAGGGCCCTATAAATTGGTGGAGTGGATAACGGGCCAGAAGTTGGTTTTGGAAGCCAATCCGGGCTATTTCGAGGGCAGGCCCTGTATAGATCGCATCGTCTACCGCATCATTCCCGACCCTTCTACTATGTTTATGGAACTCAAAGCGGGTAACCTGGATTACATGGGTCTCACCCCCTTCCAGTACAAGCGCCAAACCAATTCCCCCTCTTTCAAGGAGCGCTTTAGGAAGTTCAAATATCCCTCCTACGGTTACACCTATCTGGGCTACAACTTGAGGCTTCCCATGTTCCAGGACCGGCGGGTGCGCCAGGCTCTGACTTATGCCATAGATCGGAAAATGATAGTGGATGTTGTCCTTTTAGGACTGGGGCAGGTAAGCACCGGACCTTTTCCTCCTTCCTTATGGGCCTGTAATCCTCATGTGAAGCCTTATCCCTACAATCCCCAAAAGGCCAGAGAGCTTTTGGAGGAGGCGGGCTGGAGGGATACTGATGGGGATGGTTTTTTGGACAAAGATGGAAGACCTTTCCAGTTCACCGTGATCACCAACCAGGGAAACCTCCAGAGGGCTGCTGTGGCGGAGATCATTCAGTATGAGCTGGCTCAAGTGGGGGTGAAGGTGAAGATCAGAATATTGGAGTGGCAGGCCATGCTCCACGCCATCATGGAGGGCAACTTTCAAGCTGTGATCCTGGGCTGGTCTCTGGGATACGAGCCTGATCCTTACGACATTTGGCATTCCAGCAAAACGGGACGAGGTGAGTTCAACTTCATAGGCTACAAAAATCCCGAAGTGGATAAGATTTTGAAGGAAGCTCGAGCCATCTTCGACAGAGAGGAGAGAAAGAGGCTTTACTACCGTTTCCATGAGATCATTGCTCGGGACCAGCCTTACACTTTCCTTTATGTGCCCGACTCCCTTTCTATTCTTAGCGCCCGGTTCAAAAACGTGGAGCCAGCCAAGACGGGGATATGGTATAATTATATTCACTGGTATGTGCCCAAGGGTCAGCAAAAATACCGGATTGAGAGGGGATCTCAGTGAGACTGTTGGCTATAGAGACATCCTGCGATGATACAGGTGTGGCCCTCATGGATAGGGGTAGGGTAGTGGCTCAAGCCCTCTCTTCCCAGGTGGATGTTCATGCCCTTTTTGGCGGAGTGGTCCCTGAGTTGGCGGCTAGGAAGCATTTGGAAGCTCTCTATCCCCTCACCGTTAAAGTGTTGGAGGAGGGAGGGGTTACCTTAGCTTCCCTGGACTGCATAGGGGTCACGGTGAAGCCTGGCCTAGTACCCTCCCTGCTGGTGGGTCTATCCTTCGCCAAGGCTCTGGCCTTTGGCAAGGGCTTACCCTTGGTGGGTGTTGACCATTTAGAAGCTCATGTCTTTTCTATATTTCTGGAAAGGAGAGTAGGCTTCCCGTTTGTAGCCTTGGTTGTCTCTGGTGGGCACACTTCACTTTTTTTAGTGAAAGACTATGGGGACATGGCCCTGGTAGGCCAGACTCGGGATGATGCAGCGGGGGAAGCCTTTGACAAAGTAGCAAAGCTTCTGAACCTGGGCTATCCTGGAGGACCCATCATAGACAGGATGGCCAGGGAGGGTGATCCCAATGCCATAAACTTTCCCCGCCCCATGCTGGGAAAGGGCTGGGACTTTAGCTTCAGTGGCCTCAAAACAGCAGTGGTTCAGTATGTGAGGGAACATGGGGATAAGCTGAAGGACAGCTGGCACTTGGCTGATGTGGTGGCCTCCTTCCAGCAAGCTGTAGTGGATGTGCTGGTGGAAAAAACCGTGGATGCCGCCCGCCGCCTAGATGTCTCCCGAATAGTGGTGGCAGGGGGAGTAGCGGCCAATTCGGCCCTGAGGAAGACCATGGAGGCCAGGGCAGGGGAGGAGGGCATGGAGGTCCACTTTCCTCCGCTGGTCCTATGCATGGACAATGCCGCCATGGTTGCCTTTGTAGCAGCTTATCGCTTTGCCTGGGGTGAACAACACTCTCTGGATCTGGATGTATCCTCCCGGGCTACTTATCCCAGGGTTAAACTATGAAGGTGGAGTGGTACCAAGGCCATGGGCTGGTGAGACCCTTGGCGCTATGGAAGAAAGACCAACGCCTCCTGGTGGTGAGGTGGAAACCCCTGGCCATTCGCAGGGATGAGGATAACCTGGAGTACCGAGAGTTCATAGTGGAGTTGGAGGACGGCTCTTCCTACAGGGTTTCCCTTCACCCCGAGGACGTGACCATCATCATGCCTGTTCCGGGTGGTTGGAGCTAAGACCCCGTATTAGTCGCTAGCGCTTCCTTGATCCTGGAGAACCTTGTTGAATATCTTGGTCCCTAAAGATTCCATCCTTTTTGAGAGTCGGGGAGGTAATGGGATGCTTTTTGACTACAAATCTCCCAACGACACGGTTTTTACCGTGAGGAACGTGCTGGTAAAGTTTGGCGAGGAGGAAGGGAAGGTCCCACCTGCCAAACCATGGATTAGGACCTTTCCTAGATTTTAGAAGGGATGGTTGAGGTGCAACTTCTCGGGGTATTTGACGGTGAAGGTATAGCTCAACTTGGATTTGCCGTGGGGAGGCACCGTCACCGTCCACTTGAGGAATCCTTTCTTCTTGTTGGGCTCTGCTGGGGGCTCGGCCCCTTTGAACTTTACCTCTATCCGCTCGTCCTGGGAGATGGGCACCCGCTCTACTACTTCTACCTCTCTAGTTCTGGTGGCCATGTTGGTGATGGTGGTCTGGTAGGCCACGGTGATTTCCACCTTGCCCCCGAACTTCTTATCTAGGAAGCGCTTGGTCTGCTCCCTTTTCACCTTCAAGGTCTGGTCCCTGCCGAAAGAGAGCTTCAGAGGCGCCCGGAAGGTGAGGTAAGTCTCTCCTACCAGGCTGGAGCCCTGGTATAGCTGCATCTTCCCAGGAGGCAGAATCTGGGGAAAGCTCTTTATGTTGGCCACTATGTAAACAGCAGGGTCTGCCGTGGCATAGCAGCAGCGCTTTATCTTTGGCAACAGGGTCCATCCCTCTATACTGAGGACACCCTCTTTGCCCGAATCCAGATAAAAGGGGCCTGGGGGTTCGTAGAGGGCGATGCCTTCCATTAGGCTGTAGGCGGTTTTCTCTTCTAAAGTCGCCCTTTCATCCTTGGGTGGGGCCTTGCCGGCCAGGGGCATCAGCTTGAATCTGGTTTTAAGGGGTTCCACGGGACGCAGGTAGAGCGGCTTTGGTTGGGGGGGCTCTATTCTACCCCGGGGCCGGGCTGTTGACAGTACCACTTTCACTCCCTGCCAGTTTATCTCCGTGTCTTGGTGGACCCGAGCCATGAATTTAAGAGAAACCTTGTCGTTCACCAGCCGGGCTGCGTAGAGAGGTCTCCAGCCTGCCTGGTCTACCCGGTAGGTGAGTTGGACCGTGGCCTGGCCTTTCCCCCTCGTTCTAGCCTCTATTTTCCATGAGTGAGCCCTCTTCCATTTAGCAAGAGCTTCTTCTTTCTCCTCTATGGTCTTTTGCAGTTCTTCTATTCTCGAGGTGAGGGCTCTCATCTTGTTGCTCAGAGTCTGGAGCCGGGCCAAGGTCTCTTTCAACGGGATTCTCTCCCACCACCCTTGACCTTTGCTTTCCTTCTGGGTGTTCAGCACTCCTTGTATGAATCTTTTCTGGGTCTCCAAGATTTCCAGCTGGACCCTGAGGTTTCTAATCTCCTTCTCCATCCTCTCC
>QMPS01000089.1 GCA_003648675.1 Aquificota bacterium | reverse complement strand
GGATAAGGTGCTGGTACCACAGGATGAGCAATTTCAGGGGCAAGGTGCCCCAGGAGATGTGGCCTGAGATCAAGGCAGAGCTGGAAGCCATTAGAGACGCTGCCAATTACAAGCAGGGAGTAAGGCTGGCCCATTTACAGGGAAATTGGGACTTGACCAGGTTATAAAGCCGCAGTTATATGGGGCGAGATTACTAGGATTCATTATTGGTATTTTTTGGATAAAAACATAAAGGGGGTAGGAGATGGGAAAGGGTAAGGTTTTTCATGCGCTGCTGGTGCTGGGGTTTTTGTTCTTTTTGTTGGGGGTGTCGGCGTATTCTGCTGATTCATGTTTTGATTTGAACTGCAAGGTGCTGAATCCTGCCACCCTTCAGGAGCAGGAGGTGTTTAAGCCCGGAGACAAGGTTATGCTCAGGATCGATCTCAGGGTGCCTCAAGAGGCCGAGGGGAAGAAGGTTAGTGCGAATGTGGTTTTCTCTTTCAAGGTTCCCAGTCTGGGCGTGAATCTGAAAGTGAGCGGTCTGAAGGCTATGGGTTTTAATCAAGACCCTGGGATAGAGGAACTCGGTTTGGAAGGTGAGGTACCCTTCTCAGGTGAGTTTACGAAGAGTGTCACTTTCGAGATCCCCGAAGATATGCCTCCATGTGAGGGAACCGTTAAAGTGTCTGTTAAAATAAAGAAGATTGGCAAGAAGGTTTGTGGAGCGAAGATCAGGGTATCTGAATAGTTTATATCTTGGCTTAGGGGTGAGTGACGAAGGGCCTGTAAGGAAAACCGCAGGCCCTTCGTCAGCTGGAGTCTTTACTTGTAGCTCTTGGGCATACCCAGGACGTGCTCGGCGATGTAGTTGAGGGCCATCTGCTGAGTGACAGGGGCCAGCCTCACCAGGTTGATCTCCCTCCACCAGCGCTCCACGTGATATTCTTTGGCGTATCCGTAGCCGCCTAGGGCCTGCATGGCCCAGTAGACAGCCTTGGTGGCATTTTCTACAGCCACGGCCTTAGCCATGTTGGCGGCGGCGCCGATCTCATGGTAGTTGGCTCCATTGTCGAAGAGCCAGGCGGCCTTGTAGGCCAGGAGTTCGGCGCTGATGAGACTGGCGTAAGCCTCGGCTAAGGGATGCTGTAGGGCCTGGTAGCTGCTGATGGGATCGGCGAAAACCTTTCTTTGGTTCCCATACTCTACGGCGGTCTTGACAGCCAGCTTGCCGATACCTATGGATGCTGCGGTGAAGACCAACCTCTCAGGGTCGAGGACGTCCAGCAGGGCGTACCATCCCTTGTCCACTTCTCCTAGCACAGCGCTTTCGGGCACCCATAGATCCTCAATAACTACCTCGCAGGTTTTGGAGTAGTTGATGCCGTGTTTGGGAATGGGGCTCACCTTCACTGCTTCGTTGGGTAGGTCCACTAAAAAGAGGGTGAGGCCGTAGGTCTTCTTGGGGGCTTGATCGGGCTTTGTGGTCCTAGCTATGAGGAGCATGCCCTTGGCTCTGTCTGCCCCGCTGATGAAAATCTTGGTGCCGTTTATACGGAAGCCGTCTCCTTCTCTTTTGGCGAAGGTCTCAATGCGGAAAGTGTTGGTTCCGGCGTTAGGCTCAGTGAGGGCCATGCAGAACTCCAACTCACCCTTTGCGATGGGAGGCAGATACTTCTGCTTCTGTTCATCGGTTCCGTACTTCACAATGGGGGCAGCTCCGAAGACTTCGGTGAGACAGATGTACCAGTTACCTGCCATGCCGCATCCGTTGGCGCAGAGTTCTTGGATCACCAGCATGAGTTCCGTGACCCCCAGCCCTACGCCGCCGTACTCTTCGGGGATGAGTATTCCCAGGAAGCCCGCTTCGCTGATGGCCTTCCAGAACTCTTCTCCAAATTCCCCCTTCTCTTCCTTTTCGTACCAGTAGTCAGGAGGGAAATCCCGGGCGATCTTCCTGGCTGTCTCGGCCATAAGGCGTTGTTCCTCGGTGAAGGAAAAATCCATTTTGCACCTCCCCTTTACTCTGTGCTCCCTTTTTATAACCCCGCTTTCTCCTGGCTCACCGGAGTTTAGCGATATCAAATAACCATTAGTGACGTCAATAGGGAGGAGTGGTTTTTTTCACAATCTCAAGAAAGTTTTAGGGGTATATAACATAACGCTGTTATTTGGATTGGAGATGGTGGTCGCAGATGTAGTGATACAGAGGTTTACTGACTGTTCCTTGCCCTCCGAGAAAGATGGCCTTATAACTCTCCAAAGGGGATAGGGATCATGAGAGAAGGCAAAAGGATAGTCGCCGTCAACCGGAAGGCCCGTCACAATTATGAGATTCTGGAGACCTACGAAGCGGGTATAGAGCTGGAAGGCAGTGAGGTGAAGTCCTTGCGCCAGGGCAAGGCCAATCTCAAGGATGCATTTGCCCGGGTGGAGAACGGAGAGGTTTTCCTCTACGGCTGCCATATCAGTCCTTATTCTCATGCCTCCCAGTTTGTGCCCGATCCCTTACGGCCCAGGAAGCTCCTTCTCCATAAGCACGAGATTAGGAGGCTGGCGGGTAAGGTGGCCGAGAGGGGACTCACTCTGGTGCCTCTGTCCATCTATTTCAAGAAAGGCAAGGCCAAAGTGGAATTGGCCTTGGCTAAAGGCAAAACTCTGGTGGACAAGAGGGAAACCATAAGGCGTAAGACCATGGAGAGGGAGATAGAGAGGGAGATTAAGAGGTACCGATGAGGGGAGTTTTGGAGCGTTGGGGAGGGTTGCATGGGTAGAGAAGTCGTCCGGACCTCAGGAGCACCTCAAGCCGTTGGCCCTTATTCCCAGGGGGTGAAGGCTGGAGGGTGGCTTTTCCTTTCGGGACAGATTCCATTGCATCCCGGGACGGGGGAGTTGGTGGGGGATTCTATAGAGGAGCAGACGGAGAGGGTGTTGGAGAATGTGAAGGCCCTTCTGGCGGCGGCGGGAATGTCTTTGGAGGATGTGGTTCAGTGTACGGTGTACATGACAGATTTGTCAGAGTTTGGGTCCATGAATCAGGTGTATGCCAGGTACTTTCCCCAGGATCCACCTGCCCGGGTGACAGTTGGGGTGGCATCTCTGCCCAAAGGGGCCAAGATAGAGATCTCTCTGGTGGCCTTTCATTCGTGATCTTTTCTCATTCCCTTGGAAAGGCCGTCTTTTTTGTGTTAATCCTTTGGTGAATTGGTCAAAAGGGGAGGTGCTTGTTGAAGCTGGCGGTGGCCAATCAAAAAGGGGGGGTGGGTAAAACCACTCTGGCCTTCCATCTCATCCATGCCTGGGCCGAGGAGGGCAAAAGGGTATTGGCTGTTGACATGGATCCCCAAGGAGATCTCACCAGTTCTTTGTGGTCTGAGGATCTTCCTGGTACGGCCCTGGTGGCCAGAGTCTTTGAAGGCAAATCTCCTCTTCCTTTGGAGGTGAACCAGGGTATCTCCCTGGTGGCGGCTGAGATCTCTCTTTCCGTTCATGAGAAGGACCTGAGTCTTAAAAACTACTTCCGGCTCAAAACCTGGCTGGACTCCATGGGGAATCAGTTCGATGCTGTGGTGGTAGACTGTCCCCCTTCCCTAGGGCTCTTCACCATTAATGCTTTGGTGGCCGCCCGGTGGGTGGTGGCTCCCGTTGACGTCTCCTTCTACTCTGTGCGGGCTTTGGAGGATTTGTTGGGATCTCTTGAGGAGTTGAAGGAGATTGGAGAAGGAGCCAGACTTCTGGGGATTGCTCCTTTCGCTTTTGCTCCTAGACAGAGAGCTACCAGGGCTGTCAAGGAACTTCTTGAGGAGGAGTATGGAGATCTCCTCTTCTCCTGGGTGATTCCTTCTTCGGCCAGGGTGAGAGAGGCTCTCATCCTGGGGAAGCCTGTGTGGAAGTTAAGGAGGGATGAGCAGGCTGTGGGTGAGAGTTTTCGTCGGCTTGCTTTAGAAATATGGAAGAGGGCTTGTGGAGGTGACCGTGGCTAAGGATCGGGTTGAGGAGTTGAAGAGGGGTCTGAAGAGGGCAGGAAAGCCCAGATCCATCATTTCCGCTGTCAGGGAGGAAGGGCCTGGGGAGAAGGCCCATGCTCATTTCTATCTCTCTGTGGAGGTTCTGGACAGGCTTCGCCTCTTTCAGGTTACTCACAGAAAGGAGTTTCCCCGCCTTTCCCATGTGGTGGAGGCAGCCCTAAGGGAGTTTCTAGACAGAAGGGGATAGCATGTCTCCTTTTAGAGGCGGTGGGAGGTGTTTTTCCTTCCTCCTCCTTCCCTTGGTACTTTGGGGGCTGAGGTCTCCCTTACCTTCATCCTATCTCCTTCTTGGGGTGGAGGGGAGAACGTATCTCCCCGGTGAAAAGGTGCTCCTCTTGGAAGGGGTACCTTACCGACTCTGGGTGATTTTAAAGGGTGGGCTGATAGCTTTGGGTGAGGCTCCTGCCCGATATAAAGGGTCCCGGACTCGCGCCCTTTTTTGTCAAAGCGATGGTTTCGCTCTTAAGGGGCCGTGGGGAGAAGGGGGATGTTTTGTTACCAAGAGGGAGGTAAAATGGAAGGGGCCTTTTCAGCCTTACAGGGATGAAAAGGGCAGGTACACGCTTCTAGTTCCCTGGGATGGGCGGTGGGATCTCGGGGTGGAGGTAAGGAAAGAGTGGCTCTGTGATATACGCACTTCTGCGGGTACTAGGATTCAGAGGCTGAAGGAAAAGGCCAAGAGGGTTTTCCACGTTCAGGTTCTGGAGGCCAGGGAAGCTTGGTATAGGAGCCTTTACATCACGGCTTGGGGAGTGGAGGATCGGAAGCTGAGAGAGGAGTTGGAACATCTCTCTTTTTTGATGAGGCTCCTGGAGAAGCAAGTTCTCAGGAGGCAGGGAGGGATGGTGAGACTCCATCTTCTGGCTTGGCG
>QMPS01000088.1 GCA_003648675.1 Aquificota bacterium | reverse complement strand
CCATTACCCGGCCCATAGAGATACAACAACCGATAAAGCCTGGTCTTCTTCCCAGTGCTTCCAGTTATCTCATCCAAAAAAGCCATGTCACACCTCCTCCACCACCGCCTCAGGTAGGAGACGATGGAAATCTTCTGCTTTGAGGAGCTCGGTTCCAGGGGTCATGGCTGTGGCCGAACCCGCCGCCAATCCCCACTTAAAGGCCTCTTCAAATCCTTTGCCATGGAGCAAAGCCAAAAGAAAGGCCGCCAAAAACGAGTCTCCTGCCCCCACTGCACTCACCGTCTTCACCTGGGGAGGGGTGCCCACATACACCCTATCCTCGGTGACAAGCACGGCTCTCTTCTTACCTCTGGTGACGGCCACCACCTCTACACCCACATCCAGCACCTCTTTGGCGGCCTTGATAATCTCCTCGTCCTCTGCATCCCTCAGTTCCCTGCCCACCAGACGCTCCAGCTCATAGGTGTTAGGCTTGATCATGTAGGGCTTGGCCTTCACTCCATGCTTAAGAGCCTCACCATCGGTGTCCAACACGGGTCTTATCCCCCGATCTCTGGCCTCTTCTATAAGGTCTCTGTACACCGTTCGGGTGAGTCCAGGAGGAATGGAACCAGCAAAGACCATAAACTGAGCCGCACAGTAGAGCCCCCCCATCTTCCACAGCCTGGAGCGCAGCCTTTCCAGGTCCTCTACTTTCACACGAGGACCCTCAGCATTGATCCTGGTCTGAGTACCCGTATCGAGCTCGCTAATAATGACGTTTATCCGGGTATCTCCCTCAATAGCTATGAATGAGGTGAGAATCCCCTCCTCGGCCAGAAGGACGCTGAGGGCCCCTCCTTCGTGCCCCCCTATGAACCCGTAAGCGATGGTAGCCCCACCCAGGGTATTCACCACCCGAGATACATTTATGCCCTTGCCTCCCGGGTCCTTGCGTATTCCCCTCATGCGAATCACATCGTCCACCACCAAACGATCCACCGAAACCGTAAGATCCAGGGAAGGATTGAGGGTAACTGTAGCTATCACCATGCCCCTCCAACCAATTTTTTAAAACTTAAAACCTAAGGGGGAATATAGAAAGCTAGGGGTAGGGTATCAACCTTAGGCCAAGAGAACTGCGATGATCCCTGTAAGAAAGATGCCATCAAATGTGCCTGCCCCTCCTATGGAAGCCACAGGAGCCCCTACTCCTTTGATTTTTTTGAGGTTCATAATATCTGCCCCAACGAGGGTACCCAAGGTTCCAGATATGTAGGCTACAGGAGCTGAAAAGTGAGGGGCCAAGAGAAGCGCCACCGAGGCTGCCAAGAGGGGAGGGATAAAGAGGGGCACCACTATGCCCACTCCCCTGACAGGTCTGGAGAGACGATGGGTCACAAGAGCCACTATGGCTACTCCTAAAAGGGGCTGCCATGCAAAACCCACCCTGCCCCACAAATGGAGGGACAAAAGGACAGGAATGACGGCTCCGCCCAGATTAACAGCCAGAACCGTCTCCCTCCGCTTAGGAACCCTCACCCTGTAAGGCACCCCCCAGACGGAGAAAACCACCTCATCCTCCTCTACAGGTTCTCCCTCCAAGCGAGCAATGGGAATGTTTATGAAACTGCCCACAAGGGTTGCAAAAAGGAGAAGAAAGAGTTGGGAGGGAGGTATCCCCAGTTTCTGGAAGGCTATGGTGAATATCCCCAGCTGGACCAGGGCAAAGAGAAATACCAGAAGGAACAGAAAGAGAACGAAATATACAAACATCAAGGGCAGAAAAAACATAATCACCTCCGCCCCCAAAGGTAATTTCTTCCACCCCCGTTGTAAAGGCGCATCACCAGCAGAGCGCCCACCTCAATCCTGAGAAGACCCCTCTCCAGACTGGGAGCCCCGGAGAAAAGGTTTAAAAATCTCCAGGGGCAGGGGAAAGACCAGGGTAGAGGAGTTCTCGGAGGCCACCTCCACCAGAGTCTGAAGGAACCTCAACTGAAGGGCGGCTGGCTGCTTCCCTATGATCTCCGCAGCCGAGGCCAGGGTCTGAGCAGCCTGGTACTCTCCCTCAGCGGCTATGATTTTGGCTCTTCTCTCCCTCTCGGCCTCTGCCTGGCGGGCCATGGCCCTCTGCATCTCCTGGGGCAGGTCTATGTGCTTCAGCTCCACGGTGCTCACCTTGATTCCCCAGGGATCGGTGTGCTCGTCCAGGATCTTCTGGAGTTGGCTGTTGATCTTCTCCCGGGCCGAGAGGAGCTCGTCCAGCTCGTGGGCTCCCAAAACGCTCCTCAGGGTAGTCTGGGCCAGCTGAGAAGTGGCGGACATGTAGTCTTCTACCTCTATCACGGCCTTCTCGGGACTCACAACCCGGAAATAGACCACGGCATTCACCTTGACAGAAACATTGTCCTTGGTGATGACATCCTGGGGGGGTACATCCATGACCACCGTTCTGAGGCTTACCTTGGCCATTTTGTCTATCACAGGCAACAAGATGATAAGCCCAGGACCCTTGGTGGCCACATACCTACCCAGGCGGAAAATGACGCCCCTCTCATACTCCCTAAGGACCTTGAGGATGGAAGAGAGGAGCATCACCAGGAAAATTAAAGCTATAAAATAAGATACCAGGGTAACCACCGCCTTCTGCAACAACATGCTCTTACCTCCTGTGACTTAATTAATACAACCTGCATTTTATCTAAAATCTTGGAATTTAAGATAGGCAAAAACGACCCAACCACCACTACCCCTTAAAGGGGAAAAGTTCAAGGTGTTCAAAAGAAGAGATGAGTATAATGCCGTTAGCCCCAGGTGTAGACACCCATAAGTCCCCTCCCACAGGGGTCCCGAAAAACCTTGACAGGTAATCAAAGACTATGTTACCAGCGTCACAAAGATGTAATAAAATCCCTCTGGAGGTTAAACCGATGAAGGGACAGAAGTGGAAATGGCTTTTTGTGTGTCTCATATCCCTATCCCTGACCTTCGTCTTTTCCCTGTCGTCCTGGGCCATAGAAAATAGCGAGTGCCTGGACTGCCACGGGGATCCCGACATGGTGAAGGAACTCCCCAACGGGAAGACCGCCTCCCTCTATGTCAATCCCGACAAGTTTGCTGCCTCGGTCCACGGCCAGAACGACATTGCCTGTACCGACTGCCACTCCTCCATCACCGAACTCAACTACGAGGAAGAAGTGCCCCATCCCATAAAGCTAGAGGGCGTCCACTGCTCCGACTGCCACGATGAAGAAGCAGAAGCCTACAGCGAGAGCGTCCACGCCAAGGCCAGGGAAACAGGAAACAAAAAGGCTCCCACGTGCCAGATGTGCCACACCAATTATCACTATGTCAGACCAATAACCGCCGATACCGTCACCGAAAGGGAAAACGCATTTTGTGTGAGGTGTCACGATCCCAGCAAGTTCCATGAGTGGCTACCCCAGAAGGAAACACACTTCCTCTATGCAGAGTGCACCGTATGCCACTCGGAAGGCGTGGAGAAACACGTTCACCTGAGACCTTTTGACCTCATCAAGAACGACTTCATACCTGGCACCAAGATAGTGAAGGTCCTGAACACCTCCTTCGATGATTTCATGTCCAAAGTAGACACCAACAAAAACGGCATCCTGGACATACCGGAGCTCAGGAAACTGAGACCCATCTTCAAGAAAGCGGGAATAAATCCCACCCTTTGGGGTGAGCTGGCCGTCAAAATAGACCCCGCCTCCCACAACATCACTAAAGGCCAGGCCATCAAAGACTGCCTGGCTTGTCACTCCTCCGAGTCTCCCATCTTCAAAAAGGTGTTCCTGGTGCTCACCAAACCCGACGGTGAAGCTCCCCATTACCCCGTGGACCCCTACGCACTACGCTCTGTCCACATCACCCACTTCTATCTCCTGGACACCACCAGGGTGAGCATCTTGGACATCATTGGTCTCATCATACTCCTGGGAGGCATAGCCTTTGCCGGAGGTCACCTCACCCTGAGAATCCTCACCATCCCTGTGAGAAAGAAGAGGAAGGAGGGAAAATAAGATGAAGCGCATATATTTGCACCCCGTACCCGTTAGGATCTGGCACTGGGTCCACGCCCTGGGCATCCTCCTACTAGTGCTCACAGGGGCCCAGATCCGGTACGCAGACCATGTCCATTTCATGAGCCTTGAGTCGGCCGTTCACTGGCACAACGTGATAGGATTCATTGTTCTCTTCGATTTCTTCCTCTGGTTCTGCTTCTATGTCTTCACAGGCAGGATCAAGACCTACTTCCCCAGCATAGAAGAGCTGATTCACGGCACCGTACGACAGGCAATCTTCTATGGCTTTGGCGTCTTCAGGGGAGACCCCAACCCCTTCCATGCCACCCCTGACAACAAATTCAATCCCCTGCAAAAGACGGCGTACCTGGGCATCGTTCTCATCCTGGTTCCCATCCAGATCCTCACAGGACTCCTCCTATGGGATATTGCACAGTTCCGTCCCATCGTAGACTTTCTGGGTGGTGTCAAAGTGGTGGACGCCGTGCATGTGCTCCTTTTCTTCTTCTTCGCCTCTTTCATCTGTGCCCACTTCTATCTGGCCACCTTGGGCCACACCCCCTGGGCTCACTTTAAGGCCATGATAACAGGATGGGAAGAAGAGCCAGAAGAAGGACACTGATACAACCTTTAACCCAACTCCTGACAGAGAGAGGGGCGGCTTTTCTTGGCCGCCCCTTCTTATTTCCCCTCACTTAGAGGCGTTAGCCTCTTTGCCCGTCTCCTTATAAGGCACAGGGATATACTGGACAGAAGGCCTGGCTTGCGTAGGCTGGTCGTAGAGATCCATGAGGGCATAAACCTCAGAAGGCACCTCCGTGCTCACTTTCAATCCCAAAGCCTCTAAAT
>QMPS01000087.1 GCA_003648675.1 Aquificota bacterium | reverse complement strand
GGTTTCAATCAACCGATTGATTGAGGAGCGTGATGGCGGGAGAGACCAAAGAGAAGATTCTCAGGGCTGCCATGGAACTCTTTGCTTCCAGGGGCTTTGAGGCCGTGGGTATCCGGGAGATCGCCAAGAAGGCAGGGGTGAACAGCTCCCTCATCAGTTACTACTTTGGAGGAAAGGCCAATCTGTACCGGGAGGTCCTCTTCCTTCAGTACCATGAGCTCAGGGATTTCGTTTCCAGGGCTTCCTCAGTGGACGAAGAGGAGTTCCTGAAGGGTTTCGTCAGGATGCACGTGAGGGTCCTGAGGCGCAGGGGCAAGCTGGCCGCTCTCCTCATGCACAGGGAGCTGGTCATGGCGTCGGGCTTTGGGGAGGAGCTCAGGGAACGCTTCCTGAAGGAGATCGGCAGCAGGATAATGGAGGTCCTCAGGAGAGCCATGGACAGGGGCATCTTGAAGGTCATGGACCCGGAGATCGCCCTGGGCTTTTTGATCCACACTGATGCCCTCTTCGCCGTGAGGTTTCCCCACCTGGAAGAAGAAGAGGCGGTCCGGCTGGCCTACCAGCTCTTCATGGAGGGGATGGAGGTGAGATGAAAAGGGTGGTCCTGGTTGTGGTCCTGGTTTCTCTTTTGCCCCTGGTTGCCAGGGGGGCGGGCCCCGTCCCTGCTGAGGGGTTAGGTCTTGAATTTAGCACTCCCGGGGCATCTGGGGGAGCGAAACACCAACGCCAAGATTCAAGACCTGACCCCGATATGGAGCTGGCGGACTGCATCAAAGAGGCCCTAAAGCGCAGTCCTTACCTTCTCCAAGTCAGGGCAGACTGGCAAGCGGAGAGGCCACGAATGTTGGAGGAGTTTTCCGGTTTTCTTCCCCAACTCTCTTTGGAGTATGACTTATCCAGGTCTGCTACGGAGCTGACACCTCCGTACTACCAGCACTATTCGGGGCTCCTTCTCACCTATAATCTTTTTCAGGGTGGGCAGACCACCTTTTCCTATCTGGCCGCTAGAAGAGACGTGGAAGTAGCCAGGGCCAAGTACAGAGAGGCTGTTATCGAGACGGCCTACCGGGTGGTGGTGGCTTTTTATGATGCCCTGGAGAAAAAGGCTCTCTGGGAAGCGGCTCAGGACGACCTGAAAGACGCCCAGGTCAATCTGGACATGGCCCGAGCTCGCTTCGAAGAGGGGCTTTCTCCCTACGCCGATGTAATAAAGGCCAGGTCTTCTGTGGCCAATGCCCGGTTTAAGATGAGAGAGAGGGAGTCCCTCTACTGGATCGCTCTGGGGAAGTTGAATCTGGAGATGGGACGTTCCATCACCTCTTCTCTGGATCTTCAGGGCAAATTAAAGGAGGTTTCGTGGGATGTGGACTTCTCAAGGGCCAGGGAGGAGGGGTTCAGGTTCAATCCCCTCATAGAGGAGCTCCAAAAGCAAGTGGAGGCTCAGAAGTACCGGAGAAATAAGGTGTACGGGGAGTTTCTCCCTAGGCTGGACTTTCAGTGGAAGTACGGTTGGGTAGATGCTTCTTTCCCCGCCAATGACGTGAAGGAGTGGAGCTGGCAGCTCACCTTTACATTGCCCCTCTTTTCGGGATTCGCCAGCAGAGCCCGGTTGGCTCGGACCAGGGCTCAGTTGGAAAGTTTAGTGTATCGCTTAGCCCGGGTGAAGCTGGAAGTGGAGCAGGCGGTGTGGAAGGCCTATCAGGAGTTGAAGAAGAGCGAGTCCAACGTGCATTCGGCCAAGGCCCATCTGGAGGATGCCGCTCATGATCTGAGGGTGACCCGGGGTAGATACGGAGAGGGTTTGGCCAACATGGTAGACCTCACCACGGCCCAGGCAGCTCTTTCCGAAGCCCGGGCTCAATATATCTCCAGTCTGGCCGACTTGCAGAGATCTATGGCGGCTCTGGAGAAGGCCATGGGGAGGATACCTTATTTGGAGAGGAAAGGAGAATGAAGAGATTCTGGTTGCTATTGTTGATCCTTTCCTTCTTGGTTCCCGCCTGTGGGGGCAAGAAGAAGGTGGAGGAGATTCCCAAGGGCGTGGTCAAGGTGGAGAGGAGGACGGTGAGGAAGGTGGTGCTGGCCACGGGGGCGGTAAAGCCCAAGGTGGGAGCCATGGTTAAGGTGGGTAGCCGCATTTCAGGTAAACTGGAGAAGCTCCTGGTCCAGGCGGGGGATCAGGTGAAGGAGGGGCAGCTCATAGCAGTGGTGGAGCATAAGGATCTTCAGGCCAGGGTGGAGAGGCTGGAGGCCACTTTGAGGGGGCTGCGTATCAGGAAGAAGAATGTGCTGGCCCAGACCTCCCAGCAGCTCAGGGAGCTGGCGGCTAAGCTTTCCCTTGCCCGTCTGGAGTTGAAGCGTCTCCGGAGTCTATATGCCAAAAACTACGTCTCCCTGGACGCTGTGGACCAAGCCCAGAGGGATGTTAAGGTGTTGGAGGCCCAGCTCAGTGCCACCAGGGAGAACTACGCCTCTTTAGAGGCCCAGTACGATCAGGATATAGCCCAGACCTTGGCGGATTTGAAAGAGGCCAGGGTGAGACTTTCCTGGGCCTTCATCCATGCTCCTATATCGGGGACTGTGTCCAGTGTCACCACACAACAGGGGGAGACGGTGGTAGCGGGTCTCAACGCTCCCACCTTCATCACCATCATAAACCTGGCTCGTCTCCAGGTGGACGGTTTTGTGGACGAGACGGACATCGGCCAGGTGAAGTCAGGGCAGGATGTGACCTTCACCGTGGACGCCTTCCCCAGTAAGGTTTTTAGGGGCAGGGTAAACACTGTCTATCCTGGGGCCGTAGTGAGGGACAACGTAGTCTATTACGACGTGGCTGTGGAAATCCTGGACCCCTACGTTGGATATCTCCGTCCTGAGATGACAGCCAATCTCACCATAATAGCGGGGGTGCGTAAAAACGTGCTGGCCGTGCCCGACAAGTCTCTGCGGATGGACCTTCAGGGCAGGAGTTATGTGATGGTGAAGAGGGGTGAGAAGTGGGAGAAGCGGTACGTGACTACGGGATGGTCCAGCGACGGCTACACCCAGATACTCCAGGGGGTCAAAGAAGGGGAAGAGGTGGGGGTGTGGTAGGGACCGTTCAAAGCTCTAGGTTCAAAGTTCAATGTTAGAGATCCCGTCTCCGAGTAGGGAAAAGGACCTTGAACTTGGAACGTTGAACCTTGAACCGTCTTCGGGGAGGCCATGGCCAAGAAGATCATAGAGACGGTGGACCTCTGGAAGGAGTACACCCTGGGAGATCAGGTGATTCCCGTCCTTCGGGGCATAAATCTGGTGGTGGAAGAGGGTGAGTTTGTGGCCATCATGGGACCTTCAGGAGCTGGTAAGTCTACCCTTATGCATATCCTAGGTTGTCTGGATGTGCCCACCAGGGGCAAGTACGTTCTGGATGGCGAGGACGTCTCCCTCATGAATGACACCCATCTTTCCCAGGTGAGGAACCGCAAATTGGGCTTTGTCTTTCAGGCCTTCCATCTGGTCCCCTGGGCCACGGCTTTGGAGAATGTGATGCTCCCTTTCCTATATTCCGACCGTCCCCCCCGGGATGCTAGGCAGAGGGCCGTTGATGCCCTTACCAGGATGGGTATGGGGGATCGTTTGAGGCACAAGCCCTCGGAACTCTCGGGAGGACAACAGCAGAGGGTGGCTATAGCCAGGGCCATTGTGAACAATCCCTCCCTCCTCCTGGCCGACGAGCCTACGGGCAATCTGGACTCTGCCTCTAGCCGGGAAGTGATGGAGATTTTCCAAGAGATGAACAGGGAGGGGCGGACCATAGTCCTCATTACCCATGACCAGGAGGTTGCAGCCTACGCCTCCCGCCGGATAATCCTTAGGGATGGACGGATTCTGGAGGAGTGAGTTCAAGATTCAACGTTCAAGGTTCTGGGTTTTGTTTTTGCGGGATCATTAACTTCGAAAAGGAGCAGGGCAGGGATAGAATGGGAAAGGAGTCCCACGGTTTTCTCTTTCTTCCTCGAATCTCCCAGGTCTTCAAGGAGATGAGGGCATCGGTGCTGGGGGTCTTTTTCATGACCCTGGGTGTGGTCATATCCGTGGTGGCTATCACGGTGATAGCCTCTCTGGGAGAAGGTACCAGGATAAAGATCACGGAGATTCTTAGGGAGGTCAACTTCGGTTCCAACGCTTTTATGGTCTTCGCCGGGGGAGGCAAGTTCTTTGGCCCTGCTGAGACACGGAAGGATACTCTCACCATGGAGGACGTGGATGCCATAGCCCGTTTCGACTTTGTCCAGGGGGTATCTCCCGGTCAGTTTACCCGTCTCACCGTCTCTTGTGGAGGAAAGGCCCAAAGGACCCGCCTAAACGGTGTTCTCCCCCAATGGGCTCCCTTGGCCAATTGGAGAGTGGTGGAGGGACGCTTCATCACCTGGGAGGATATGAAAAGGAAGGCTAAGGTGGCGGTGTTGGGCTGGAAGACGGCTCGGGATCTCTTCGGCGACAAAGATCCTTTGGGGAGGTTCGTGAAGATTTCCGGTGTCCTCTTCCGGGTAGTGGGGGTCTTGGAACGAAAGGGGGCGGTAGGGCGCCATCAGCTGGACACCAGGGTGGTCATTCCCCTGTCCACGTGCCAGAGGCGTGTCCTCAATCGGGACTGGCTGGACATGGTGAAGGTGGTGTTGGTGCCCGGAACCGACGTCCATGAGGCCCGCAGGAAGGTGGCCGAGCTCTTGCGGGAACGCCACAAAATATATCCTCCCCATCCCGACGACTTCCGCATCATCACCCCGGAGCAGATCATCGCCTTTCTCACCAAGGCATCTCAAACTCTTACCCTTATGCTCCTCCTCATAGGGGCCATCGCTTTGGTGGTGAGCGGAATAGTCATCACCAACATCATGT
>QMPS01000086.1 GCA_003648675.1 Aquificota bacterium | reverse complement strand
GATCTTTTCAGGGCCTTACAAGTGAAGATACCCGGTGTAGTCTTAAAGGCAGGCGCTCAATAGTCCAGTCACTCGATAATAAAACACTATTTATCATATTGAAATCAAAGAAGTTCCATTTTGAAACTGTCAAAGTCGGGTTTGGAGGATTGAGCCTCGGCTCTTGAGACGGGAGAGGGTGTTTAGCGCCTCTCCCTTCGGAGCCATTCCCAGAAGTCTCTCAGGTCTTTGGCCCTATAGTGGGGGTGGCACTCTCTGGGCAGCCGTTCATCCGAGGATCTCACCAGGACTATCTTCATACCCGCTTCCAGGGCCCCTTTTACGTCCCTTTTGGGGCTGTCGCCCGCATAGACACACTCCTCTCTAGGGCTTCTTCCAAGCCTTTAAGCACCATAGCTGAGATAGTAAAGGAGTGCCAGGCCCTTTACAACTACAAAGGTCGCTTCATCTCCTTTACAAAGGGTCTTCCAGGTTGTAGGTTCACAAAAGATTTTACAGTCTCATCAAAAGGGAGGAAGGGATGATAGTGGATACCCATTCCCAGCTTTGGACCCAGGAGGCCCTGGCCACCTTTCCTGATTTTATGTTGGAGAGCTATCAGAAGATGTTCGGAGAGCACCTCACACCTACTATTGAGGACACCATCAAGGATATGGACGAAGCCGGGGTGGATAAGGCCGTTATAGTGGCCGTGGACGCTGAAACCACCTTCGGCTTCAAGACTCCCAATGAGCTGGTGGCTCAAGCCGTGGAAAAGTACCCCGATAGACTCATAGGCTTTGCAGGTGTGGATCCCAGGAAGGGAAGTTTGGCTCTGAAAGAGCTGGAGTACGCCGTTAGGGAGTTGGGCCTCAAAGGGCTCAAGTTCATACCCCATCTCAATGAGCTTAGAACCAACGATCCCCTCTTCTATCCCGTCTATGAGCTAGCCCAGGACTTGGGCATTCCCGTTCTCTTCCATACAGGCACCCAGTACCACGCTCGTACCCGCCTCCGTTACTGCCATCCTCTAGATCTGGACGACGTGGCTGTGGACTTCCCCAATCTCAAAATAGTGGCGGCCCACTTCGGCTGGCCCTGGGTAGGGGATGCCATCGCCCTAGCCATGAGACACGAGAACCTCTATCTCAACATCGCCGGCTGGGCCCCCAAGCATTACCCCGATCTGCTTATCAAGTACATGAACGGTCCCCTGAAGAACAAAGTTCTCTTCGGCTCTGATTATCCTCTGGTGAGCAGGAAGCGCATCATCGCTGAGCTCCGGGCTCATAAAGGTCTGAAGCCTGAGGTGGTGGAGAAGGTGCTATCGGAGAATCCGGTGAAATTTTTGGGGCTGGGTTAGATTAACTAGACTATCGCTGTGAAAGGGGCCAGGCTGGAAAGGCCTGGCCCCTTCGATTACTGCTCAGAAGTTTTTGGCAGCGTACCTGCCCAACACTACCTTGGCCACCTGGGCCGTGCCAGAAGAGGGGATGGTGACCCAGGCGTCCCGGAAGAGGCGCTCTATGGGGTACTCTTTGATGACACTGTAGCCACCGTGGATGTCCGCCGCCCAGCGGGCGCACTGGAAGGCAGCCTCGCAAGCCACATATTTGGCCATGGTGGCTTCTATGTCGGCGGGCTGGCCCTGATCCAGGAGGCTAGCGGCTCGATAGGTGAGAAGCCTGGCGGCTTCGGCCTGGGCGTAGATGTCGGCCAGGAGAAACTGGATGGCCTGGAGATTGGAGATAGGTTTGCCGTAGAGGACCCTTTCTCTGGCGAATCGGGCGGCCTCCTCTAGGGAGGCATAGCAAATGCCCACGGCCACGGCAGCCATACTGGGCCTAGCAGCCTGGTTGATAGTAGCCAGAACCTGCTTCACTCCGTCTCCCTCTTTGCCTACCAAGTTCTCTATGGGCACCTGGCAGTTGTCCAGGATGATTTCTCCCGTGGTGGCGCCTCTTAGGCCCATCTTGTTCTCTTTGCGGCCCAAGGAGAAGCCGGGGAAGGAGTTCTCCACGATGAAGACGGCAAAGTCCTTGGGCCCTTCGCCTGTTCGGGCCAAGGTGGCGTGGATGGTGGCTACGTGGGAGTTGGAGATGAAGCACTTTCTACCCGTGATAACATAGTGGTCGCCCTCTCTCCTGGCCATGGTTTGGATGCCCGCCACGTCCGAGCCACCAGTGGGCTCCGTTACGGCCAGGGAACCTAGGGTTTCGCCCGAGGTGAGCCTAGGGAGGTACTTCTTCTTCTGGTCCTCGGAGCCGAAGGTTTGGATGAGATAGGTGCAGACGTAGTGGCCTTCTAGAGTGAGGCCTACTCCAGGGCAGACCTTGGAGATCTCTTCCACTGCGATGGTCTTGGCCACATGGCCCATGCCATTGCCCCCGTATTCAGGAGGGGTGATAATGCCCAGGATGCCCATCTCTCCCAGCTTGGGGATGAGCTCGGGAGCGAAGCCCCCTTCGGCTTCCATCTTGTCCACCAGAGGAGCGATCTCCCTTTTGGCAAACTCTGCTATGGATTTGCGGAGCAACTCCTCCTTTTCGCTGAAGCTGAAGTCCACTTTTCCTCTCCTCCCTTGATTTTAGCCATTCCAAAATCAGGTTCAGTTTTATTTACATCTTGGGGATTGACGAGTCAACCTGGGAGTGGGTTTCGGCTTTTTGTGGGGGTAGGGAGGATCCGATGAGTGTGATGCGCTGGAAAGTGGATTAGATGGCCAGGACAGCGGCAGTCAGAAGCGCCAAATCGGGGTGGAAAGGGGATTCCCCCCTTTTTCGCCACTTGCTGGGCTAGGGCGCATTCGGCAGTGTCGTTCGGGGGAAATAAAAGAATGGCCTGCATCTCTACGTGGGGTAAGAGGTAGTCTATGTGCCATCTCAGGGGTTTGTTCTTCCGGCAATGGCGGGCCAGGCGCTGTCTGAGGTGGGCCCTGGCCTGGCCAACATAACAGTAGGTGCCGGGTGGGAAGGTGAAGGTGCCCAGTTTGCCTATGGTGATGGTTGTCTCTTTTGCCAGCTTGAGGACCAGAATATAGAGGCCTTTATTCTCTACCCAGGGCATCTTTTATCTTCTGCCAGAGCCTGGAGTCTGCTGGCGAGAGGGGGTAGTGCTCCACTTCTTGGGGGTGGACCCAGCGGCAGGCCCCTTCTCGACTTTCCACTTTCCTGTTTTCGGTCTGGGCTTTGTAGGCTATGAGGCGGATGTGGATATGGGGGTATTCATGGACCACTTCTCCCAGTTTCTCTTCCACCTCTATTTCTAGCCCCATCTCCTCTAATATCTCTCTTCTTAGGGCCTCTTCTTGGGTCTCTCCTTCTTCTACTTTGCCTCCGGGGAACTCCCAGGTGCCTTCTAGAGCATCGCCCTTTTTCCTTCGGTGGAGGAGAAGGCGGTCGCCACTGAAAATAACCCCTGCCACTACGTCTATAGGTTCTTTCTCCATGCCATTTGCTCCTGAATGGGTTTTGGTTTATTAAAGTAGCCCATGGAGAAGAGAGAGGAAAGGGAGAAGGGGGCCCCTCTACACGTTCCCGTGATGGTCAGCGAAGTGGTGCATTATCTGGAGCCGTGTAGAGAGGGGGTTTTCGTGGACGGGACTCTGGGTGGAGGTGGTCATGCTCTGGCCATCCTGGAGGCCCTGGAACCCACCCTTTATGTGGGTATAGACAGGGATGAAGAGGCGTTAAAGGTGGCTGCCGAGCATCTGGCTCTTTATGGGGATCGGGTGAGGCTGGTTCATGGCCTCTACAGCCAGGTGGAGGGCATCCTAGAGGAACTGGGTGTAGAGGGCGCGGACGCCTTTCTGCTGGATTTGGGCCTTTCTTCCCTTCAGCTGGAAGGAGAGGGAAGAGGATTCTCTTTCCAAAAGGAGGAGCCTTTGGATATGCGCATGGACAGGAGGCAGGAGCTCACGGCGGCCCGGGTGGTAAACACCTATTCCCAGGGGGAGCTGGAGAGGATTTTCAGAGAGTACGGTGAAGAGCGGTGGGCTAAGAAGATCGCTCGCAATATTGTGGATACTCGGAGAAGGTTTGCCATAACCACCACTACGGCCCTGGCTCAGGTGGTGGAGTGGTCTATTCCCAAGAAGTTTCATCCCAAGAAGATCCATCCTGCCACTAGGGTCTTCCAGGCCTTGAGGATTGAAGTTAATAAGGAGTTGGAAGAATTGGAGAAAGGGTTGGAGGCGGGGCTGGAGGTGTTGAAGCCCGGCGGTAGGTTCCTGGTCATTTCCTTCCATTCTTTGGAGGATGGTATAGTGAAGAGGGCTTTTAGGGAGTGGGAGAGAGAGGGGCTGGGAGAGGTGATCACTAAAAAGCCCGTCACTCCCTCGGCCGAGGAGGTGGAGGAGAATATAAGGTCCCGAAGCGGAAAGCTTAGAGTTTTTCAGAAGGGCTAGGCCATGGAGCTGCTGGAGCTGTTTCGGGGACTGGGTGTTTCCCTTCCTTCGCATCTGAAGGGTTTGGAGATAAAGGGCATAACCGATGATTCCCGTGAAGTGGAGCCAGGTTATGTCTTTGTGTGTATAAGGGGCTTTGCCACGGATGGCCATTTGCACGCCTCTCAGGCGGTGGAGAAGGGTGCCAAGGTGCTGGTTGTGGAGGAGGAGCTGGATTTACCTGTGCCCCAGATCAGGGTGAAGGATACCCGCTGGCTTCTTCCGTTTTTGGCCAGGAATTTCTATGGCAATCCCCATGAAGCTCTCACCCTTATCGGAGTGACAGGGACCAATGGCAAAACTACCGTCACTCATCTCATCACCCACGTGCTGGAGGAGATGGGTGAAAGGACCCTTCTTGTGGGTACTGTGGCCTATAAAATGGGAGGAAGACTGATGAAGGCCGAGAGGACTACGCCTCCTCCTTTGGTTCTTTGGAGGTTTCTCAAGGAGGCTTTGACTGAG
>QMPS01000085.1 GCA_003648675.1 Aquificota bacterium | reverse complement strand
GACACACAAACCCTCAGAGCCATCGTCAATATAAGTGTAACCCCTATCGCACTTCACACACATGTCTCTGCCCTTGTAGCGGGTATACTTGTATCCCGGAGGACACTTCACACACATATTAACCCCGTTGTACTCCACGTAACGGTAGCCCCCCCTGCACTTCACACACATCTTCTCCCCATTGTACAAGATGTACTTGAAACCTGGAGGGCAACTGACACACTTCTTGCCGTTCTGGATCTTGATCAAGAAACACCCACCCCCGCAATGTCCGGAGACCTGGGAACAAGGGCTAGGATCCTTGGCCTGGGGAGTGTGAAAAGCGGGGAGCTTAACTTGAGGAGCTTTCGTCTCAGGTCGACAGAACTCCTCTCCTATCTTCTCTCCTATGCCCATGCTGGGGGAAATTAAGAAAACTATAGTGAAGGCAATAAGGAACAAAAACCAGTGTCTCTTCATACTTCATCTCCTTGTTCAAAAAACCCTTCTTCCATTACCTGAGCCAAGACTCAGAATACCAGTAGGTGGGCCTCAACACAAGACGGAGGAGAAAGGTTTTCAGCTGATCTGCACCATATTGGGGTCTCATAAAGCACCATCTATAAATGAGATAAAAGACTCGAATACCTATCCGTAGGAACTTTCAATCCCATCAGTGATCACATCTGCCAGTCTCCTAGACGTCTCCCTTTCTCCCAGGAAAGCTATCAATTCCTTCATAGGAGGACCCTGGGGCAAGCCTAGAAGGGCCTTCCTTACAGCCCTAAAGAGGAGGCGTTTTCCTTCCTTCTCCATCTCCCTTGCCTTCCCCTCCAGGGCTTCCAGCCAGGTGATTCCCTCCCCCTTCGAAAAAACAAGGGCTCGAAGGATGGCACCCTCTTCCTCTGTGAGCTCCACCGGACCCGGTCCCACTACCAGCTTTTCCACCCATTGAGCCAACTCTACTAAAGTGGAAGTGTTCTCTCGAACCAAGGCCACGGCTTCTTCTAGCCTTTCACAGGGGAAGTTAGAGGGCAAAAAGGGCTCCAAAGCCCCCAGAACCTCTTCCAGGGGTGCTGTGGCTATGAGTTTCCTATTGATCGAGACTAGGGTAGAGGGGGAAAAAGTGACGGGAGAAGAAGAGATCTCTTCCAGCGAAAAAGCTTCCAGGACCTCTCCCCAGGTGATGGGGGGTTTGTGGGGTGGATTCCAGCCCAGAGCGATGAGGAGGTTGAACACGGCCAAGGGCAAATAACCTTCCTCCCGGAGGCGCTTCAAGGTCCAAGGACCCCCCTCCCGCTTTTCCAGCACCTCACCTTCCGGAGCTCGTACCAGGGGCACATGGGCAAAGGCAGGCACAGGATAACCAAAAGCCTCAAAAAGGAGGATATGATAAGGAGTGTTGGCCAAATGATCCTCGCCCCGGATGACATGGGTGATACCCATCTCCCCGTCGTCTACCACCACTGCCAGGTGATAGGTGGGGGTACCATCAGCCCGTAAAAGGACAATGTCATCCAGATCCTTGCCCCTGAATCTCTTGGAGCCCTTTATGACATCCCGCCAACGAACCTGGGACCTGGGGTCCACCCTGAAACGCAGAGAAAAGGGTTCTCCCTCCGTCACTCGGGCCTGAATCTCATCCTGAGAAAGACCCCTACACCTGCCGCTGTAGCGGGGAGGCCTTCCCTTTCTCATGCACTCCTGGCGGTGGGCTTCCAGTTCTTCCCTGGTACAGAAGCAGGGATAGGCCAGCCCCTTCTCCCACAGCTCCCAGGCCTTCCTCCTGTAAACCCCCATCCTCTGGCTCTGGAAAACCACCTCCCCACGCCAGGAGAGACCCAGCCACTTTAGATCCTCTTTTATAGCCTCCACATAATAAGGACGGCTCCTCTCGGGATCGGTGTCTTCCATACGCAACAGAAAGGCCCCCCGAGACCGGAGGGCCACTACGTAATTTATGAGGGCTATTCGAGCATTGCCCAGGTGGAGGTATCCCGTAGGGCTGGGAGCGAAACGGGTCCTGACGGGAGAATCCAGGGATGAGGTCGTCTTCTCTTCATCCCTCATCCTTTAAGCCTTCATCCTCACTCACTAGAGTCCCAGAACCTGGGCCATGTCGTAGAGGCCCGGAGCCATATCCACCACCCACTTGGCTGCCCTAATGGCCCCCCTAGCAAAGGTCTCTCGGCTGTGGGCCCGGTGGGTAAGTTCAACCCGCTCCCCCAAAGCGGCAAAAATCACGGTGTGCTCCCCCACCACATCGCCCCCCCTAAGAGCCATAACACCGATCTCCTCCCTATTACGCTCTCCCACCATGCCGTGGCGACCATAGACCCCTACCTGATCCAGATCCCGCCCTAGGGCCTGAGCCACCTTCTCCGCCAGACGCACGGCAGTACCGCTGGGGGCATCCTTCTTGAACCGATGATGGATCTCAACGATCTCCACATCGTAGTCCTCCCCCAGGATACGAGCCACCTCCCCCACCAGCTTAAAGAGGAGATTCACCCCTACACTCATGTTGGGAGCCCACACACAGGGAATACGGGAGGCCAAGGACCGAGCCCTTTCCAGATCCTTCCCAGTAATACCTGTTGTCCCGATGACCATGGCCACCCCTTCCTTCACCGCTGTCTCCAGATGGGCCAAAGTGGCCTGGGGGAGAGTGAAATCTATCACCACCCGAGTCTCCCCAGTGATGGCTTCATCCAAAGAGGATGTCACTTTCACCCCCTCTCCCACGCCCAAAAAGCCTCTAAGGTCCCCTCCTACCCAGGGATGACCGGGAGCCTCAGTGGCTCCCACCAGGGTGAGCTGGGAATCCTCTTCCACTAAGCGGGCAATGGTGGAGCCCATCCTACCCGCCACACCCGTCACCACCACGCCTATCATAACTCCACCTCAGTGATGGATAAGTCCCATATCCAGGAGGACCTTTCTCAGTCGCTCCCGATTGGCAGGAGACATGGGACACAGGGGCATGCGGATCTCCTCGGCGATGAGACCCATCTCCGCCAGAGCCGTCTTAACCGGGATGGGATTGGTCTCATAGAACATGGCCTCACACAGGGGCTGGAGCTTATAGTGGAGCTCCTTGGCCTTGGCATGGTCCCCGGCTTCAAAGGCCTCCACCAGATCCGCCATCATACGGGGAGCCACATTGGCTGCCACAGAGATGACCCCCTTGCCCCCAACGCATAAAAGGGGATAGACGATGAAGTCGTCACCGGACAGAATACAGAAGTCCTCTTTATCCACCAGAGCCAGGATATCCGTGGTACGCCTCACGGAACCCGTGGCCTCCTTCACTCCCACGATCTGAGGCAGCTCCGATAGGCGGGCAATAGTCTGGGGCAGAATATCCACACCCGTTCTGCTGGGCACGTTGTAAATGACAATGGGAAAGTCCACCTCACGAGCCAAATAAGAGTAATGCCCGTAAAGTCCCTCCTGGGGAGGCTTGTTGTAGTAAGGGGTGATGACCAGAGCAGCATCGGCCCCTGCCTCCTTAGCAAAACAGGTAAGTTCTAAGGCCTCAGCAGTGGAGTTGGAGCCCGATCCAGCAATGACAGGTACCCTACCCTTTACCTGGTCCACCACAATCTTTACCACCCTCTTGTGCTCGTCGTAAGAAAGGGTGGCCGACTCCCCTGTAGTACCGCAAGGCACGATGCCGTGGGTACCATTAGAGATATGATACTCCACCAGCTCCCTGAGCCTCTCCTCGTCCACCTCTCCATTGCGGAAAGGTGTAACAATTGCCACTATAGATCCCCTAAACATATCCGCCTCCTAAGGTTTTTACCTTTATATTTCTGTCAACCTCCTACTCTTCACCATTCACTTAACTCACCATTCCCATGCTTCAGATTTGAGCTGGCCGTCATAGACCCAGCGGGTACCTCCCTGGAGATAGACTTCGTTTCCCCTCTTCTCTACCACCAGGGCCTCACCGCTCCTGGTCAGGACCTCCACATGCCCATTCTCCCGGTTGCCCAAATAGATGAGGGCCGCAGCAGTAGCCCCCGTGCCACAGGCCAAGGTCTCGTCCTCCACACCCCTCTCATAAGTACGGAGGGCCAGGCATCCTTCCCCCAGTACTTGGACAAAGTTGACGTTGGTTCCCGCAGGGGAAAACCGGTCATGAAACCTGATCTTCCTACCCAACCCCCGAACATCCACATCATTCAGGTCTTCCACAAAGACCACCACGTGGGGTACCCCCGTATTCACGAAGGAGTATTCCAAGATCCTTCCATCCAGGGATAGGCTCTCCCTCCATCTCCACCCGTGGGGAGTTGGGAGCTGAACCTCGACCCTTCCCCCATCCAACACCTGAGCTTTTATGAGTCCAGCCAGGGTTTCGAAGGTCATCTCCCTGGGGGCTATACCTCTCTCGAAGGCAAAGCGGGCCGCACATCGGCCACCGTTGCCACACATCTCTGCCTCGGAGCCATCGGAGTTGAAAAAACGCCATCTAAAATGGGCTTTAGGTGAAAGCTCCAGAAAGATGATGCCATCAGCACCCACGGAGTGGGCTCTGGCACAAACCTTGGAAATCTTCTCCCGAAACGCATCCACGTCCACCTGACCCGCCATGTTGTCCACCAGTATAAAGTCGTTGCCGCTACCCGTAAGTTTGGAAAAGGAAAACACCGATCACCCCTCCAGCAGAAAAGCAGGAATCTTTTCCCCCCTCACCAGGTCCTCGTAAGTCTCCCTTTCCCTCACCACCCAAAACTCGCCCCCCTTCACCATAACTTCTGCCACCCGAGGACGAGAGTTATAGTTGCTAGACATAGTAAAACCGTAGGCACCGGCGCTCATCACAGCCAGAAGATCTCCCCGGTCCAAGGCCGGCAATTCCCGGTCTTGGGCCAGAAAATCCCCACTCTCACAGATGGGACCCACCACATCGGCCACCATGCCTTGGAGAGGTCTTTC
>QMPS01000084.1 GCA_003648675.1 Aquificota bacterium | reverse complement strand
CCCAGGGCCACTTTATCTTCCTGGCCGCCTCCACCACCCCTTTCCAAATCACCAACTCCATCCCCTCCAGCCCCTCCTTGAGAGAGTTGTACTGGGCCAAGGTGAGAGCGTCTTCCACAGCCACAGAAGACCATCCCTTCCCTTTAATAAACGAAGAAAGGCGCTCCCCTGGCTTGAGTACCACCAGATCAAAAGAAGGGGGAATTTGAGAGAAGGCCTGCTCCCCATATCTTGGATCAGTGACAAAAAAGAGATCCTGGGAGCTGATAAGGATAAAAGCCGAGGAACCGGTGAAACCCGAGAGGTAGCGGACATTTACCAACTTAGAAACCAGAAAAGCCCCTACCTTCTCCCGGGAAAGTTTCTCCCTAATCCCCTCCAGGGCCACCCTCCCCCTCCTCGATATAGGCCAAGGCATCTAAAGCTAAGAAGTAGCTCCACACACCGAATCCTACCACTTGCCCCAACGCCACGTCTGAAAGATAGGAGTGATGGCGGAAGGGCTCCCGGGCGTAGATGTTGGTCATATGGACCTCTATGAAAGGCTTGCCCAAGGCGAGAAGGGCATCCCTTATGGCTACACTGGTATGGGTGTAAGCAGCTGCATTAACTACAAGATAGTCATAATCTCCGGCCCCCTGAATCTTCTCAACAATCTCCCCCTCGTGGTTGGACTGGAAAAGATCCACCTCCATGCCCAGGGCCTTCCCCTTCTCCCACAGAGCCCTGTGGAGGTCCTCCAGAGTCCAAGAGCCATAGAGGTCCTTCTCCCTTTTCCCCAAGAGATTCATGTTGGGGCCATTAATGACTAAAACCCTCAAAGTCCCTCCTCAAGAGCCCCCAAAATACAGTCTACCACCTCTTCGGGCGTCAGACAGGTAGTATCTATAACCAGCTGGGCTCTCCTGTAAAGGGACTCCCTCTCATTTAACAACTCCCTCCAGTCCTTCTCACCATGAAGAAGGGGACGCCCTTCGCCCCTTCCTAACCTACGCATCAAAACCTCGGGAGAGGCCATGAGGGCCACAGTTATTCCTTTGTTCAGCACCTTCCAGTTCTCCTCCCGGGTCACCACCCCTCCACCGGTGGCCACCACCATCGCACCTTCGGCCACACTCTCAAGGGCCTCCGTCTCATACCTCCTAAAGCTCTCTTCCCCCTCTGTCTCAAAGATATCAACGATACTCTTGCCCACTCGTTCCACAATGAGAACATCCAGATCAACAAAAGAGCAACCCAGAGTCCGAGCAAGGAGGGATCCCACGGTGGTCTTGCCCGCCCCCATAAAGCCAAGAAGGAAAAGGGGCCTCCCCTTCAGAAGGTCCTCACCCTCTCCCGATAAGCCTCCCAACGCCCCACCACCTCTTCCAGGGTATCTCCTCCCATCTTCTCCATAACAGCCTGGGCCAACACCCAAGCCACCACGGCCTCAGCCACCACTCCTGCGGCGGGAACCGCACACACGTCGGACCTTTCCTTATGGGAGGGAAAAGGCTCTTTGGTCTCAATATCCACCGACTCCAACGGTTTGGAAAGGGTAGGGATGGGCTTCATGGCCCCTCTAACCACTATCTCCTCACCGTTACTTATACCGCCTTCAATACCACCAGCCCTATTGGTCCTTCGATAAAACCCTCTCTGGACATCCCAATAGATGGCATCGTGGACCTGAGAACCCGGCTTGGAAGAGAGGGAAAAGGCCTCTCCAATCTCCACCCCTTTCACACCAGGAATGGACAAAAGAGCCTGGGCCAGCTTAGCATCCAAACGCCTGTCCCAGTGGACATGACTACCCAAACCGGGAAGCACGCCCTTAACCCTCACCTCAAAGACCCCCCCTAGAGTGTCCCCCTCTTCCTGGGCCCGAAGAATAACATCCTTCATGGCCTCCTCCGCCTGTAGGTCACCGCACCTCAAAGGGGAATCCTCCACCCGATCAAAATCTACCTTTTCCACTACCACAGGTCCTATGCTCACCACATGGGAGAAAAGGGAGATACCTAACTCCTCCAGAAGCCTCCTGGCCACAGCTCCCACAGCTGTCCTGGCTGCCGTCTCTCTGGCGCTCGCCCGCTCCAAAACGTTCCTTACATCCCGGTGAAGGTACTTAAGAGCACCAGGAAGATCGGCATGACCAGGGCGGGGCTTGGTCACCCTCTCCCCATCCAAAAGGCCTTCTACAGCCATAACCCTCTCCCAATTGGGCCAGTCCAGGTTTCTTATAAGAAGGGCAATGGGCGATCCCATAGTGAACCCGCCCCGCACCCCAGACAGGATCTCCACCCTGTCCTTCTCAATCTGCATACGCCCACCACGACCAATGCCCATCTGACGCCTGGCCAGATGGGCATTGATGTAGTCCGCTGTAAGGGACAGATGAGCGGGTATCCCCTCAACTATGGCAACCAGGGCAGCCCCGTGGGACTCCCCTGCCGTGAGAAACCTCATCTCTCTCCTTGAACCATCCCGGCTTCTATCACCGTGGGGGTGACGAAAATGAGAAGCTCCCTCTTCTCCAGATTCTCCATCCTGTGGCGGAAGAGCCAACTCAGCAGAGGAATACGACTTAAGCCAGGCACCTGGTTGTTCTTTTTGCTTTTGGTCATTTCATAGATGCCACCAATGATGAGAGTGTCACCGTTCTTCATCCTCACCGAGGTCTTAACCGAGCGGGTCTGGATGGGCACTCCGTCGGGAGTCACATGGGTGAAATCGGGAGAGTCCTTCGAAACCTCCACATCCATCACGATGTCACCACTAGAAGTGATGTGGGGTTTCACCAGTAGCTTAAGTTTTGCCTCTTTAAACTCCGTCTGGGTACCGGACTCAGAGACAGTGGCAAAGGGAATCTCATATCCCTGACTAATCTCAGCCTCCTGATTATCGAGGGTGACCAGCTTAGGATTGGAGACGGTCCTGGCCACTCCCTCTTCCTCTAGAGCTGAGAGGCGAATATCTAGGCCAAAGGTCTCGCTAGCGTTCAACAAACTAGCAGCAATGGCACCTCCTGAACCCGTCATAACCGCAGCGGGTAGATCAACCACGTAACCCGGAGCAATGGAAGCCGGAGACCAACCAGACACACCCTCCATTGTAGTCAAAGCCTGGGATGTCGCAGGTGCAGGGGTAACACCCCCACCCACACCAAAGGAATAAGGAAAACTCATGTCGGTCTTAGTCTGCCGCCAGAGGAACCCCCACTGAATCCCCAGCTCCTTTAAATAGGTGGTGACGATCTCCACTATACGAGCTCCTATCTGGATCTGAGGAGTAGGTGTATCTATTTTCTTAACGAACTCCTTTATTTTGGCGATTCTTTCGGCGTTGTCTTTCACCACCAGGGAATTGATCCTTTCAAGATAGTCCACCTTGCCCTCATCACTCAAAAGGGGAGTAATAAGGTCCTTCACCTTATCCGCTTCCACAAAGTTGAGGGGAATCACCTCCAGAACCATGGGCTTTGTCTTCTCCAAGGCCTTCCTAGCAGACTCTTGGGCCCGGCCTTCCTGGGCCAAACTCTTAAGGGTGGCTATCCTAACTATCCCCTCCTCCACCACCTTGCCCAATTTGTTGGTCCTGAGAATCACGTCCAGGGCTTGGTCCCAGGGAACATTATCCAGCTTCACCGTCACAGTCCCCTTCACATCAGGGTCCACGACGAAATTGAGGCCACTCACCTCGGACAAGATCCTTATAACATCCCTTATATCCGCGTTCTTAAACTCCAGAGAGATCCTCTTACCAGTATAGACCTTTTTCCTCGCCTCAAAAGTTGGAACAGAGGGCCTAACTCCTGCCTTTTCTCCCTCAACCTTTCTCTCCAGGCCCTTCAAGGAAAGCACTAGCTCTTTGCCCCTCTTCTCCATGGCAAGGGGAGCCACATTAGAAGGGTATATCACCACATCTGTCTTCCTATCCATGTAATCATAAAGTACCTTCACCTTCTCCACACCAGGAGTGGGAGAATAAAGGGTGTCCAGACTCACCGCAGGGCTGGTGTTGAAGAGATGAACCACGTATCGGAGGGGAGGAGAAAACTTCTCTAGATCCACAAATCCCCAAGGCTCTTCACCCACCAAAACCAAAGCAGAGCCCAAAGCCCTTATCTTGACAAGGGAGTTTTTGGGATACATGCCCTTGGGAAGCTCACTCACCTTTCTTTTAGTCTCTTCCCCCTTCTTCGCCTCCTCGGGTTTGGACTCCTTCTTCTCAGGAGAAGGAGAACCTTCCCCAGAGATTACATCACCCTCTTTAAGCGCTGAGCCCGCCTTAAAAGTCTGGATCACCTTCATATCCTTCCAAAGAGTCACAAAGGCATCCGGATAAGTGTCATAGATCTTGCCCTTAAGAGCAACTCCCTCACTCTGGGTGGGGAAACGACCCACCACAAGGGCATAGGTAGAATCCTTCTGAACCAGATACACAGAAAGGTCCACCCTCTGTGAAAATTCCAAGGCCTCCTTCTCAAGGATAGGAAGGTTTTTGGCCAATTTGACAGCGGCAATCTGAACCGTATAAACGGTCCCCCTGGCTTCAGCTAGGCCCAGGCCAAAAAGCAAAAGCCCCCCAATCACCCAAAGCGACCATTTTGCTTTCATATTCATTCTTACTTTCATAGTAACCTCTCCTTATTTCAATCCTTGGGAAAGGCGAGATATATAACCTTGTCTCCCCTCTTTACCGCCACTCTGTCCCTGTAAACCCCCACTACCTCTTCCCCATATTTGCCTATCTTAGTACCTCTTCTAATTATATAAGTACTGCCATCCGGAGAAACCACCATAGCCATATCAGCCACAACACCCTTCAACACAAAAGACTCTACATCGTACTTCTGAAGGGGGGAAAGGGGAATCTGTCTCTTCTTGGACTGCAGCAGTCTTTTGGTCACAACAGAAGGAGGCTGGAAGGGATTCCGTATCACCACAGGAGGCGGGGACAAAT
>QMPS01000083.1 GCA_003648675.1 Aquificota bacterium | reverse complement strand
TTTCCACCTTCGTCTAGGGCCCTGATAAGGGCGGAACCCACAATGATACCATCAGCCCCTCGAGCCAAAAGGACCACCTCTCGAGGAGTGGAAATGCCGAAGCCCACGCACACCGGTATGTCCACAATCTCGCTGACCTCGGCCACCTTCTGGGCCACCTCCCGGGCATCTTTTATGGCCGAGCCCGTCACCCCTTTGAGGGCCAGATAATAGAGAAAACCTGTAGTAGCGGAGGCTATGAACTCAATTCTCTCTAGAGGGGTATTGGGAGCTACCAAGAAGACCGTGTCCAAGCCTACCCCCTGGGCCGCGGCCACCCACTTTTGCCCCTCCTCAGGAGGCAGATCGGGGATGATAACCCCTGATACTCCCGCCTCTCTGGCCCTGCGGGCAAAGATCTCTTCCCCCATGCGAAAGACAGGGTTGTAGTAGGTCATCAGAATGATGGGCATGTTGAGTCTGCCCTTCATACCACCCAGGGCCTCCAAGATAGTCCCAGGTGTCACCCCTTGCTTTAAAGCATGAGCGTGGGCCTTCTGGATGGTGGGGCCATCAGCCATAGGATCGGAAAAGGGTATGCCCACCTCTACAGCAGTAGCCCCCATCTCCTGAAGGGCAATGAGGAGGTCCAGCGACTCCTCTAGAGAGGGGTAACCCGCCACCAGGTATGGGATGATAGCCTTATCCCCTTGGCTCGCTCTAGCTTCCAGAGCTTCTCTAACCCTGCCCATTGCTCTTCTCCAAGAATCCCTTCACCAGGCTCACGTCCTTATCACCTCGGCCCGACAAGCACACCATCACAAGGGATGAAGGGTCCAACTCCTCCCGATGGAACAGGAGCCACCCTATGGCGTGGGCACTCTCCAGAGCAGGGATGATGCCCTCCAACCGAGCCAAAGCGGCAAAGCCCTCCAGAGCCTCTTGAGGAGAGAGATGGAAGTACCTGGCCCTGCCCGTCTCCCTGTAGTAGCTGTGCTGGGGCCCCACCCCCGGATAATCCAAACCAGCAGCTATGGCATCGGTGGGTACGATCTGTCCCCAAGGGTCCTGGATGAAGTGGGCCAGGAAGCCATGGAGCACCCCAGGCTCACCCCTCAGGGATAGAGTTTCGGCCCCCGCCGCCTCCACGCCTATGAACTCCACGGGATCTTCCTCCATGGGATAGAAGAGGCCCAAAGCATTAGAGCCTCCCCCCACGCAGGCCACGCAGTGGGTGGGCAGACGCCCTTGGGCTTTCAGGATCTGCTCACGGGCCTCTCTACCTATGACAGCTTGAAAGTCCCTCACCATGGAAGGAAAGGGGTGAGGACCCACCACCGAACCAATGACGTAGTGAGTGGTGTCCAGATTGGCGGCCCAATCCCTCAAGGCCTCGTTGATAGCATCCTTCAAGGTTTGGCTGCCCGCCACCACAGGAACCACTCGAGCCCCCAAAAGCTCCATACGAAAGACATTTAGGGCTTGGCGCTTCACATCCTCAGCCCCCATATAGACCACACACTCCAGGCCCAAAAGGGCCGCCGCCGTAGCCGTAGCCACTCCATGCTGTCCCGCACCCGTCTCAGCTATAACCCTAGTCTTTCCCATCCTTTTAGCCAGGAGACACTGACCCAAAGTGTTGTTGATTTTGTGTGAGCCCGTGTGGCACAAGTCCTCCCTCTTGAGGTAGACTTCACAGCCCACCTCCTGGCTGAGACGCTGGGCTGGATAGAGGGGTGTAGGTCTACCTGCGTAGGTCCGGAGCAACTCACTCAGCTCCCCTTGGAAAGAAGGGTCCCGAGACAGACTCTCCCAGGCCTCCTCCAGCTCCACTAGGGGAGTGTACAAAGTCTCAGGCACGTAACGGCCACCGAACTTCAATTTCCCTTTCATCCTCACCTTCCCCTGTCTTTTTGGTTCAACGTTCTAAGTTCCAGGTTCAACGTTCACGGTTGGAGGAGAATCCTACTCTCCTCTTCTCATGGCATTCACCACGAAACTCCTCACCTTCTCCGGGTCTTTCACTCCAGGTGTCCTCTCCACCCCCGATGAGACGTCCACACCCCAGGGATGGACCTCCTCAATGGCCTGGGTTACGTTGTCCGGAGTGAGGCCCCCCGCCAGAATGACAGGGACATCTCCCACCTTGGCGGCCAGTCTCCAATGAAAGGTCTGGCCAGTGCCACCGTACCGGCCGGGGACCCGGGTATCCAAGAGAATGGCTGACACGCTCCCCCGGTACCCATCTAGCCACTTGAGATCCTTCTCTGAAGCCACCCTTATGGCCTTGATGACCTTGAATCCTTCCCCCAGGCAGGCTCTGCACACATGAGGCTCCTCATCGCCGTGGAGCTGAAGGGTATCCAACCCCACTCCACGAGCGGTGACTACCATCTCCTCCACAGACCTGTTCACGAAGACCCCCACCCACGAGACCAAAGGGGGCAAAGAGGGAACCAACCACCGAGCATACTCCGGGTCAACATATCGGGGACTCTCGGGATAAAAGACCAGACCTAAGGCGTGAGCCCCAGCCTCCAAGGCCACCAAAGCGTCCTCCTTCCGAGTGATACCACAGATCTTCACCCTAACCATAGCACTCCCCTTCTTCGTTCCCACTCCCCTGGTGACTGAGCTCCTTCAATTTTGCCTCCGGATTTCCTGCCCTTACTAGAGCTTCTCCTATCAGAAAGTTTTCCACCCCAACAGCCATAAGTCTCCTCACATCCTCGTTAGTGGAGATGCCACTCTCCGCCACCACCACCCGGTCCTTTGGCACCAAGGGAGCCAAAACCTCCACCACTCCCAGATCCACTTGGAAGGTCCTGAGGTTCCGACTGTTGATACCAATGATTCTGGCAGGTGTAGCCAATGCCACCTCCAGCTCTTCCCTGCTGTGGACCTCCACCAAAGGCTCCAATCCTAACTCTTGGCTCTCTTTCACCAACTCCCTCAGCTCTTCCAGGCCCAAAATGGCAACGATAAGGAGAACTGCTGAAGCCCCCGCTGCCTGACTCTCCATCAGCTGCACAGGATCCAGAATGAAGTCCTTGCGCAACGCAGGCAGATCAACGGCGGCGGCCACCGACTCCAAGTCCTCCAAAGTGCCCTGAAAGTGGGCATCGGTGAGGACAGAGACAGCACTGGCCCCTCCCGCCTGGTAGAGCCTGGCTTGCTCCACCGGGTCCAGTCCGAGGTTCAAAACCCCTTTGCTAGGAGAAGCCCGCTTCACCTCAGCAATAATGCGGGGAGGGGAACCTGTAGTAAGGGCGGAGAAGAAAGAAAAACGGGGAATAAGGGACAAGGAACGAAAAAGGAAACCCTTCTCCCTCCGCAAGCGGGCCACCTCTTCCCTCTTGCGTTCCACTATTCTCTCCAAAAAATTCCCACTCATCCTCTAGCCCTTAGCCCTTCGCCCTTCGCCTCATACTTCCACCGCCGCCCTTCTGGAAAACTCTATAGCCCTCTCCAGAACTGCCAAGGCTCTGCCCGATTCCAAAGCCCCCTGAGCACGGTCTACCCCCTGAAGAGGAGTCCGTGCCTGTCCAGCGCAGTATATAGCCATACCTGCCTCCATGATAACCACATAGCGTGCAGGGTCCCCTCTGTTTTCCAGGATAGCCCGAGCCCTTTCCACGGCCTCTTCACGGCCTGAGACCTTGATCTCGTCCAAAGGTACAAAGGGAAACCCAAAGGTCTTGGGAGAAACGGTCTCCTCCACAATGCCCTGAGGAGTCACTTCCAAGACCAAAGTCTCTTCCTGAGGGCTCACCTCGTCCAGTCCCTCTAGACCGTGGATCACCAAAACCTTTTTTTTGCCTAACATCTGAAAGGCCTGAGCCATTATATAAGCCCCTGCCACGGTGGGTACTCCCACCACCTGGTGATCCACACCGGCAGGGTTCACCATGGGCCCCAACATGTTGAAGATGGTTCTCACGCCTAGCTCTTTCCTCACCGGTGCAGCGTGGGCCATGGCTGGATGGAAAAGGGGAGCAAAAAGGAACCCGAAACCCACCTCCTCTATAGACCTAGCTACTCTCTGGGGGATCAAAGTGATGTCCAATCCCAGGTCTTCCAGGACATCGGCACTGCCGCACTTGCTGGATACAGAGCGATTTCCGTGCTTGGCTACAGCCACTCCTGCCCCCGCCACCACCAAAGCCGCCAGCGTGGAGACGTTCACCGTAGCTTGACCGTCGCCTCCCGTGCCGCATGTGTCCACCAGAGGGAACCTTCTGGGGCTAATCCTCACCGCCCGGTCCATCATGACTCGGGCCAAGGCCGCCAGCTCCTGGGGCGTCTCCCCCCGGGTCCTCATAGCGGCCAGAAAAGCGGCCATGACTGTGGGGCTCACCTCCCCATCCATCATGGCCCCAAAAATGGCCCGACCCTCCGTCTCCTCCAGGGCTTCACCCGAAAGGACCTTCTCCAACACCGCCTTCATCCTTGCACCTCCCCGACAATCTCCAAAAAATTCTTCACAAGCTCCCTGCCCATCTGGGTGATGTGGGCTTCAGGGTGGAACTGGACCCCAAAGAGAGGCAGGGAGCGGTGGGCCACTGCCATGACTTCCCCCTCATCGTCCCTGGCCGTTACCTCCAACTCCGGCGGAAGGCTCCCCTCATCTACAATAAGGGAGTGGTAGCGACAGGCGGTAAAAGGAGAGGGGAGCCCCTGGAAGATGCCCTCCCCATTATGGATGATGGGGGAAACCTTGCCATGGAGGAGCCTCTTGGCTCTCACCACACGCCCCCCAAGAACCTGGGCCAGGCACTGATGGCCTAGACATACCCCCAGGATGGGTAGGCGCCTCTTTTCCCGTCCAATGACCTCCAGACTTTTGCCTGCCTTTTCCGGGGTGCAGGGACCAGGGCTCACCACCAGAGCCTGAAACCCTTCCAGAGACTCGTCCAAAAGAGGATGGTCATTGCGAACCACCTGGGTTTCGGCTCCCAGGATGCCCAG
>QMPS01000082.1 GCA_003648675.1 Aquificota bacterium | reverse complement strand
TCTACAAAGGGCCCTTTCCTGCTGCTGAGGTGGTGGATTACCTTGGCAATGAGAGACTTGCCAGTTCCACTCTCTCCGTAGAGCATAACAGTGGCATCAGTGGGGGCTACCTCCTCTACCTCTTGGCGGAGGTCCTCCATGCCGAGGAAGATAAGGTCCATGGGGGGAAGATCCTGGCTCAGTTGTTCTCTAAGGAGCTGGTTTTCCAGTTTTAGCTGTTGTTTTTCAAAGACCCTAGCCACCAGCTGGCGCAGTTCTTCTGGATCTTTTAGGGGTTTGGTGATGTAGTCGAAGGCACCCAGTTTCATGGCCCTCACGGCTGTATCCACGGTTCCGTAGGCGGTGATCATGACTACTTCCATCTCTGGGTGCTCCTCCTTCACCTTCTCTGTGAGTTCTAGACCGCTTATACCTGGCATCTTGAGGTCGGCTATGATGAGGTGGGGAGAGAACCTCCTGAGTTTCTTCAAGGCTTCTTCTCCTGACGAGGCCCTGTCCACTCTGTATCCGGCGTCCTTCAAAATGCTCGTCATAAGGAGCAAGAAGGCCTTGTCGTCGTCCACCACCAGTATGCGGAAGTTCTCCTTATCCATCTTTCCTCTCCTTTATTCCGAGAAGGGGTAGCACAGGGGAGGTCCCTCTTCAACATTCTCTATTGTGGGCTTACTTTTTTCGGAAGAATGAGCCTAAACACACTTCCTTGGCCGTAGGAGCTTTCCACGTGGATTTGACCTTCCAGTTGCTCTGTCAGCTTTTTGACTATAGCCATGCCCAGTCCAGTGCCCTGGCTTTTTGTGGTGAAGAAAGGCTGAAAGATGCGCTCTCGGACTTCAGGAGTCATGCCTTTGCCTTGGTCCTGTATTTCTAAGACTATCTTATCTCCTTTTTCGTGAGCCCTAATGGTGAGGGTACCCTCCTGTTTCATAGCTTCTTGGGAGTTTTGGATGAGGTTGAGGAGGATCTGCTTCAGTTTGTCTCTGTCGGAGGTGATAGTGAGGTTGTCAGAGATCTCAATGGCAAGTTTTATGTCTTCCCTCTGTCCTTCGCTCTGCTTTACGCACTCTTCCACTAGCTCTTTCAGGAGAAAGGTGGAGAGTCTGAGGCGTTCTTCTCGGGCATAATGGAGGAGGTCGCGGACCAGTTTTTCCAGTCTGATGCATTCTTCCACCATGGTTTGGAGAAACTCCCTTTCGGGGCTGTCATCTTCTTTCTTTTCCATGAGAAGCTGGGCGAAGCCTTTTATGCTGCCGATGGGGTTTCTGATTTCATGGGCCAGAATGGCAGCCATCTCTCCCAGAAGGGCCAGCCGCTCTTTCTCTGCCAATTGGCGCTCCATTCTGATGCTCCTTCTGATGTAGAAAATAAGAAGGAAGGTAAGAATCCACAGGACTCCAGTAGCGGCCAAGGATAGGGTGAGCTGGAACCTAGCCTTTCTTACCACTCCCATGGCAGGATAGGTGTGGAGGGCTATCCGGAGCACTTCCGTTCGGAGTTTGCCTTCCCGGTGGTAGTGAAGGGGGTAGTCTAGCACGTATACCTTCTCTCCTGTGCCTAAAGTCATGAAGTGATCCATGGGAATGCCTGTGGCAAAGACCCGCTGGATATGGGGGTCTTTCATTCTGAGGCCAATGAGGTTGATGTTGGAGTGGAGCAGGACTTCGCTATCCCTGTTGTAAAGGGCCAGAAAGGCTACAGCTTCCCAGTCACCGGACGAGACCAGCTTTTGGAAGTAGTATCGTCTGAGCCCCAGGTTGTTGAGGGTGAAGTCCAGATTGACGGCCATATTGGTGGCGGCGGTTTTTAGGTTTCCCATGGCTGCTTGCATAGAGAGCTTGTAGGTCCAGAGGGCACTGGTGACCATGGCCCCTGTGAAGGCCAAAAGGAGTAAGGTTATGTATATGCTGGCCCTTTTCACTCTCAAAAGGATGCCATAGTCTTTTGGAGCTAGTCAATTTGGGGCTACTTTTCCTGGGTGTGGTGACAAGGTTGAGGATGGGTGGTATAGGGTCGGGAATCTAAGGGAGTAGAGTTTAAGGGGTTGCACCCTTTTGGAGGTGAAGAACTATGGACCTCTCTTTTGAAGAGGCTTTGAAGCGCTTGGAGGAAGTGGTGGAGAGGCTTGAAGAAGGGGATTTGCCCCTGGAGGAGTCTTTGCGCCTCTTCCAGGAGGGGATGGTATTGGTGAAGCACTGTGAGGGCTTGCTAAAGGCTGCTGAGGCCAGGGTAGAAATGCTGGTCAAGGAAGGAGAGGGGCTCGTGAGGGAGCCTTTCCCCTCAGGTGAAGAGGATGGAAATACATCTTGAGGCCTTTGTTTCTGTCTTGAAGAATGTTTTGGGACGAAGGTTGGTTAAGGTCTACTTTATGGCGGAGGAAGAGGAAGGGAGAGTGGCTGAAGCTAACGTGGTGATTCTGGTGGAGGAGATGGACTGGACGGAGGATTTCATCATTCATGAAGAAGGGGCTCGCATCATGAAAGAAACAGGCGCGTTTCTCTCTCCCCTCATTGTTTCTAAAGACAAGTGGGAACATTGGAGAAGGTTGGGCAAGCGGGTGGTGTCTAGGGTGGAGGAGGAGGGGATACCTGTTTACGAGAGGGAGGAAAGGGAGTGGTAGAGGATATGAAGGCCTATTGGGAGACGAAACGGGCTTTGGTAGAGGAGTATCTGGACTTGTGGGTTCCTTCTGAAGAGACTCCTCCCTCCAGGCTTCACCAGGCCGTACGTTACAGTCTTTTTGCTGGTGGTAAGAGGATAAGGCCCGTCTTGGCTCTGGTGGCTGCCGAGGTGGTGGGGGGTGAGGATGTCCAGGCTTTGCCCGTGGCCTGCGGCATTGAGATGATCCATACTTACTCCCTTATCCATGACGATCTGCCCGCTATGGATGACGACGACTTTCGCAGGGGAAAGCCCACCTGTCATAGGGTCTTTGGGGAGGCTTTGGCTATCCTGGCGGGGGATGCCCTTCTTACTATGGCCTTTCAGGTTATGGGAGATCTTTCCCTGTATCCCCCGGGGGTAGAGCCCATCAGGGTGTTGAAGGCGGTGAAGGAGGTGGCCTTGGCTGCTGGGCCTTTGGGCATGGTGGGGGGGCAAGTGGTGGATCTCGAAATGGAAGGCAAGGCTCACCAGAGAGAGGCGGAAGAGGCCTTGGAATGGATCCACACCCATAAAACGGCCCGGATGATAGAGGTCTCCCTTAAGGCCGGGGCCCTGGTGGCGGGCGGGGAGGGTGAGGTGGATGTCTTAGAGGCTTATGGTAGGTGTATCGGCTTGGCCTTTCAGGTGGTAGATGATATTTTGGGCTGCCAAGGTGACCGGGAGAAGCTGGGTAAGCCTGTGGGCAGAGACGTGGAGAGGGGTAAGCTCACCTATCCCGCTCTTTATGGTATAGAGGCTTCTCTGAAGAGGGCTAGGGACCTGGTGGAGGAGGCTTTGGATCTCCTTCGGCCCCTGGGGGAGAGGGCTTGGTTTCTCCGAGAGTTGGGCCGTTACGTGGTGGAGAGGGACAGGTGATGTTTCTGGATGTGGTGAAGGATCCTGGGGACCTTAAGGGACTAACTATAAAAGAGCTAGAGGAGCTGGCCAAAGAGATTCGCCAGGTGATCCTGGAGGTGGTCTCCCAGAGGGGGGGGCATTTGGCCCCCAGTTTGGGTGTGGTGGAGCTCACCTTGGCCCTTCACTACGTTTTTGATACGCCCAAAGACAAGATTGTGTGGGACGTGGGGCATCAGGCCTATGCCCATAAGCTCCTCACAGGGCGGCGGGAGAGGTTCCACACCTTGCGTCAGTATGGTGGCATTTCGGGTTTTCCTAAGCCTGACGAGAGCCCCTACGATGCCTTCGCTGTGGGCCACAGTTCCACCTCCATCTCGGCAGCTTTGGGGATGGCTGTGGCTAGGGATCTCCGGGGTGAGGATTACAAGGTGGTGGCGGTCATCGGTGATGGCTCCATGACGGCAGGGCTGGCTTTTGAGGGACTCAACCATGCCGGTCACCTGGACAGAGATCTGGTGGTGATCCTCAATGACAATGAGATGTGCATATCGCCCACCAAGGGGGCCCTGTCCCACTACCTCTCTAGGAAATTGGCCGATCCCGGGTATCTCCGGTTTCGGGACGATATGAAGCGTCTCTTTCTGGGCAAGCCTGGGGGTGATGTCTTTCTTGGGGCTGTAAAAAAGTTGGAGGAGTCTATTAAGGGATTCTTTACGCCCGGCATCCTTTTTGAGGAGCTGGGATTCAAGTACGTGGGTCCCGTGAGGGGACATCACTTGGGAGAGCTCGTTGGGACTTTAGAAAAGGTGAAAAGAGCCAAAGAGCCTATACTGGTCCATGTTCTTACCAAAAAGGGTAAGGGCTACGAGCCTGCTGAGAGGGAGCCCCACAAGTTCCATGGTGTGGGCCCCTTCACTTTGAAGACGGGGCAGCCTCTTAAGAAGGGGGGGAAGAGCTATACCCAGGTCTTCAGTGAGGTCCTAATAGGGCTGGCCGAGGAGGATGAGAGGATCGTAGCCATTACGGCAGCCATGCCCGATGGCACGGGTCTCACCCCCTTCTCTGAGAGGTTTCCTGAGAGGTTCTTTGACGTGGGCATAGCAGAGCAGCATGCTGTCACTTTTGCGGCGGGGCTGGCTTCTCGGGGGTTGAGACCGGTGGTAGCTATATATTCCACCTTCTTGCAGAGGGCCTACGATCAGATCATCCACGATGTGGCTCTCCAGAACCTGCCCGTCACCTTCGCCCTGGATCGGGGAGGATTGGTGGGGGCCGATGGTCCCACTCACCATGGCTCCTTTGATCTTTCCTATTTGCGTTGTGTGCCCAACATGGTGGTTATGGCCCCTTCCAATGGAGGAGAGCTGGCTCGAATGCTCAAAACGGCCCTGGATCTGGATGGGCCGGCAGCTCTACGCTATCCCAGAAGCGAGGTCCCAGAGGGAGAGTTGCCCCAGGAGGTTGTTCCTTTGGAGGTGGGCGAC
>QMPS01000081.1 GCA_003648675.1 Aquificota bacterium | reverse complement strand
TCATTACATCATTCAGGAGGAGATCATGATCAGGACCCAACGTCTCAAGGTAGGCGGTGATATCCTCTGACGGCGGTCAGAGGGGAAACCCTCCCCCTTACGAGATGCTGGCCGAGATGGTGGGAAAGCCCCTCCCTTCCTTTGGGAGGGAGGGAATTCGAAGGATGATCGTGGAGAACCCTTCCTTTTTGATGGACCTTTGATTTTCCGGCAGCTACAGAGGGCTGTTTTTGAAGGATAAGTGCAGGGGAAAATGTGTTGACAGTGAGCCGTTTGCGATTATAGACTGAAGAAAAAATCCATAAGGAGGAGAAAAGATGAGGGGGAAACTTGTGGGAAAGGGGATGGTGTTTGTTGTTTTGCTCCTTATGATATTTGGGGCAAACACAGAGTTGGCCGCGAAAGAACCCATCAAAGTCGGCATGCTTGCCGACAAGACAGGGGGACTGGCCGCCTATGGATACTCCCACGAAAAGGTTCTGAGGGCGGCGATCCAGAAAATTAACAAGGAAGGGGGAATACTGGGAAGGCCTGTAAAGCTGTATGTCGAGGACACCGAAAGTAAACCCTCCGTGGGGGCGATGAAGTTCAGGAAACTGGTGGAGACTTATGGAGTGGATTTCGTTATCGACTCCAACAGTTCTGGAATTGCTATCGCATGTGCCCCAGTGGCCAAAGAACTAAAAACCCCCTATTTTCCCTGTGCCGGTGCTACGGAGATCTCGGGGGAGAAGGGCAATCGTTATGTCTTTCAATTGTGCACCTGCGTAAGGGAAGAGTGCAAGGGGGTGGCAAAATTTGCCGTGAACAATATCGGGAAAAAATGGGCCACTGTGGTGGTCAATTATGCATGGGGATGGTCCAATGAGAAGGAGTTCAAAAAGTACATTACCGAAAACGGAGGGGAAGTGGTCAAATCTATCCGCGTGCCCTTGGGCACCAGTGACTGGCTTCCTTATCTGCGGAAGATCCCAAAGAGCGCTGAAGCAGTCTTTTTTGCAAACTTCGGCTCCGATTTTCTTTCCTTCATAAGGGATCTACACGCTATCCGTCCGGACATCAAAAAACTCGGCGCCGTATATGTCCTTTCTGGACAGGATCCAAAGAAACTCGGCCCCGCCGCTGAAGGACTCTACTGCATAGCCCCATACCCCACCCGCTTGGAGGGGTTGAATACCCCTTATAACCGCGCTTATCGCAAACTCATAGGCGTTGACGAGGAGGGGCTTGAGATCGGTACGGGCAAACGATTCGTCCTGGCCTATGACTGGGCCGTGTGGCAGGCAATGTTTGCTTTGAAAGCGGCGATAGAAAAAAGCGGATGGAAGAGCAGAAAAGATACCCCAAAGGTCATCAAAGCCCTGGAAGGGATGCGTTATGAGGAGAGCCTGGAGTTCCCCCAGGGGAGTGGCTATATAAGGGCGGAAGATCACCTCGCTATCGTGGGACTTTACGTGGAGCAAATCGTAAAGGGGGTCTTGAAGGTGGTGACCAAGATACCAGCTCAGGAGGTGGTCTATTCGCCGACAGTGGACAGGACGAAAGAACCATTTTAGTGACGTTTAATTAGAGACCAAACCAAGGGATCCGAGGCTAAAGAGGACTTTCGTTATGCCCGAGGGGGTGGGGTTTATCCTCTTTTATCTCATCAACGGCCTTATCTGGGGGCTAATTATAGCGCTCATCTCCCTCGGGCTCTCTCTCATTTTTGGGGTAATGGGTATAGTGAACATGGCCCATGGAGATATCTATATGATAGGGGCCGTGCTTTCCTTCTATTTCGTCTCCTTGTTCGGAAATTTCTGGATAAGTCTGCTCATCGTGCCCCTCATCGTGGCCCTGATAGCCGCTCCTACCGAAAGGTTCATCCTGAGGCCTTTTGAAGGACACCCATCAGTGACGATGATAGCCACCGTGGGGATATCGTTTATCCTGCAGCAGGTTGCCCTCGCCACCTTTGGAGGAATTCCCAAAAAGATCTCTTCCCCCTGGGAAGTGAGCTTTGATTTTCTCGGGGTTTCCTATCCGGGTTACCGACTTTTGGTGGCCGCGATATCAGCCCTTATCATAATCGGGGTTTGGCTTTTTCTTTACAGGACCTCCCTTGGCATCCTCATCCGTGCCTCCATGCAGGACAAAGAGATGGCCAGTGCCATGGGGATCAACGTAAACAAGGTGCTCATAGGGACCTTTGTGTTGGGCAGCGTCCTCGCTGCCATTGGGGGAGTTCTCGCCGCTCCCATCAGCCAGGTGTTTTATCTAATGGGTAATGACGTAATATTGCTATGTTTTATTGTGGTCATCGTCGGAGGCCTTGGGAGCCTCGAGGGGACGCTTATAGCAGCCCTCCTCCTCTCCTCAGTGGAGGGTGCAATGGCGGCTTTTCTTACCCCTACCGAGGCACGAGCGATGATCTTCATCATCATGGTGGCGGTACTTATGCTTCGTCCCCAAGGACTTTTCGGCAGCAATAGTGCTTGAGAGCTTATTGTGAGTTCCTGATGAAAAGGGGCTTTACTTTTCTCCTGGTGATCTCCCTCTTGGTGCTCGGGTTGATCTTACCAAGAGGGGCAAGGTCTCTGATGGTGCAGATGATGGCCTTCTCCATCTTTGCCATGGCCTACGATATCAGTTTAGGGTTCACCAACCAGTGCAGTTTAGGACACTCCGTCTTCTTCGGAGCAGGGGCCTACGGGACCATACTGCCCATGTTGCACTGGCACTTTGGGGTATTGCCCTCGGTCTTCATCGGTTTCCTCTTGGGGCTCGTTCTCGCCTTTTTGACCGGATTGATAAGTGTCCGCCTATCAGAAGCGTATTTTGTCATAGTCACCGCCATATTCTCCGCCATCTTTCACTTACTGGCCATGGACATGACGTGGCTTACCGGTGGAGATGACGGCCTTTCCGTGACGCTGCCGAAGATCGGCTTCGGTCCCTTGAAGCTGTCCCTTTATCACCCCCTCGGCACTTATTACTTCGTATTGGCGTTTCTTCTGGCAGGATATCTGGCGTTGAGAACGATCGTTGGATCCCCTTTGGGGATGATCTTTGTGGCCATCCGTGAAAACGAGAAAAGGACTGCTTTTCTGGGGTACAACGTGCGAACTTACAAGCTGATCGCTTTCCTCATCTCAGGGACGTTTACCGCTTTGAGCGGAGGGCTTTATGCCGTTTCTCTCCGCTACGCGACCGCTGACTTCTTCAGCCTTTATTGGTCGATTATCCCCATCGTCTGGTGTCTCGTGGGAGGACTTGGGACCCTTATTGGCCCATGTATAGGTGTCGCTTTGATGTCGCTCTTTCAATATTACGTGAGCGCCTGGTGGACGTATTATTTGGTGATCTTCGGCGTGCTTATCCTCCTGATCTTGCGCGTTTCCCGCAGAGGTATCCTCGGCTATTTCATCGGAAGGGGGGCGAGAGGGGGATGGCGACTCTAAAGGTCAGGGAAGTAACGAAACGTTTCGGAGGGCTTGTTGCCCTCGATCGGGTAAATCTTTCCGTCGAAGAGAGGGAGCTCAGGGGGATAATTGGCCCTAACGGCGCTGGCAAGACCACCCTCTTCAACCTCATCACTGGAGAGCTCAAGCCCACCGGAGGGAAGATATTTCTAGACGATGAAGACATTACGGGGTTGCCGCCTCATCTAATCTGCCAGAAGGGTTTGAGCAGGACGTTTCAATTGACCAGCATTTTCCCTGAGCTGACCGTCTATGAGAGCATATGGGTTGGTATAAATTCCAAGAGACATCGGTGGAATCCCTTTACCAAGGTCAAAAATTTGACCGATGTAGCAGAAAGGGCTGAGAAGATCTGCCATCTTATAGGCCTTCAGGAGAAAAGGGATGAGCTGGCGGTGAACCTTTCTTACGGCGATCAAAAGATCTTGGAGATAGGGATGGCCCTGAGTACGGAGCCGTCCATCTTGCTCTTGGACGAACCCACCCAAGGCGTCAGCCCCAAGGAGGCGGAGGAAATTATAGGAGTAATTCAAAGGCTTGCCAAGGACATCACGGTAATTCTGATCGAACACAGCGTGGACGTGGTATTGCAGGTGTGTCACAAAGTGACCGTCCTCCATGAGGGGAGGGTCATCGCTGAAGGGGATCCGGCCGAGATAAGCAAAAACGAGGAGGTTCAGAGGGTTTACCTCGGGGAAGCATGATGGCCCTACTGAAGGTAGAGGATATCCATACCTATTATGGTGATAGCTATGTCCTTCAAGGGGTCTCCTTAGAGGTGAAGAGGGGGGAAGTGGTGGCCCTGCTGGGTCGAAATGGAGCGGGGAAGACCACTACCTTGAGGACCATCATGGGGATAATAAAGCCCAGAAGGGGTAAGATCCTTTTCAAGGGAGTCGATATTACTCCAATGCCTGCTTTCAAGGTGGCCAGGATGGGCATAGGGTATGTCCCCCAGGGGAGACGCCTTTTCCCTGAGATGACGGTCCTGGAAAACCTGAAGACTGGCATGAGAAAAAAGGGGAACGGAGACAAGTTAGACGAGATATTTGATCTCTTTCCGGCCCTCAAGGACCGCTTGAGCCAGAAGGCCTCCACTCTCAGTGGAGGCGAACAACAGGCCCTATCCATTGCCCGGGCGCTGCTGACGGAACCAGAGATCCTCTTGCTTGATGAACCTACCACGGGATTGATGCCCCTTCTGGTGTCGAGGTTGCGGGAAGTGATCGAAAAGCTCCACGAGGATGGTATGGCGATCCTCCTGGTGGAGGAGAAGGTCCCCTTTGCCCTCTCGGTAGCTGAACGTCTTTACTTCATGGTAAAGGGGAAAATAGCCTACGAAGGCTCACGACGAGATTTGGAGGACAAAAGGGACGTCTTTATACGCTATTTGGGGGTGAAGAACTGAAGGGAGGGAAAGGGGGGACCATAAGGAGCGTGTGCAGGGGATGTCACGGAGGCTGCGGGGTACTGGTGGAGGTGAAAGGTGGTAAGGTCACCGAGATAAAGGGCGACCCCTCCTGCCCCATAAACC
>QMPS01000080.1 GCA_003648675.1 Aquificota bacterium | reverse complement strand
GTTTAATATAGTCACGTTTTGCACATATATATAACATTGATATAATTTTTTGAAGGTTGGTATAACCCCTTCTTAAACGGCAAAAGGGCTACTAATTCTACAAATTGATCCTACTCCAGACGGGGATCCTCCAAGACCATCATCATAGCCACCTCGTCGCAGTCAGGAAACTTAGGACACTTCAAGCAATCGGACCACACCTTGTGGGGGAGCTTCCGCTTGTCCACCAACCTGAAACCCAAACGGGAGAAGTAACCTGGAGAGTTGGTAAGGACAAAAACCTTTTTAACCCCCAGCTCTCTCGCTTCTCTGATACAAGCTTCTACCAAAGCCCTTCCCCATCCTCTACCCTTGAACTCGTCGGAGACCAACACAGACCTGACCTCTGCCAAATCTTCCCACACAACCTTCAGGGCTGCCGTGGCCACCACCCTGTCGCCCTCCCTAATCACGAAAAAGTCCCTGATAGACTCGTATATATCCATCAGGGACCGGGGAAGTAGGAAGCCTTCGCCCGCATATGAATTGATGAGCTTATGTATCTGGGGAGCATCTTTAAGAGTGGCCTTTTCCACTTTCAACTCTATCCCTCCAGATTGACAAAGGGGAATGAGGCGTTCTAATTAGCAGATACTTTTAGAGAAGGAAAGGGAGAATGAAGAAAGACCTGCTATGCATTTTAGACCTATCCCAAGAGGAGATACTCCACCTCTTAGAATGGACCCTCAAGTTGAAGGACTTACAAAAAAGGGGAATCCCCCACAGACCCTTAGTGGGCAAGAGTTTAGGGCTCCTATTTGAAAAGCCCTCTACCAGGACCAGGGTCTCCTTCCAGGCAGGTATGTACCAACTGGGAGGAGAGGTGATCTTTATGAGCCCATCAGAACTGCAGATCGGAAGAGGAGAAACTATATCCGATACTGCCAGGGTCCTTTCCAGGTATCTGGACATCATAGCCTTGAGAACCTACCGGCATGAAACCATTGAGGAATTTGCCACCCACGCCTCCATTCCCGTCATCAATGCTCTCTCCGACCGCTTTCATCCCTGCCAGGTTCTGGCCGATCTGGTGACCATCCAGGAAGCCTTGGGCAACTGGCGGGGCATCAAAGTGGTTTTCGTGGGAGACGGAAATAATGTAGCAGCCTCCTGGGCAAATCTAGCTGCCAGGGTGGACATAGAAGTGGTACTGGCCACCCCCAAGGGCTACGAGCCGCCGAAAGAGGTTATGGAGGCTGCCCGTCGAGAAGGGGCCAAGGTGAAAATGGCAAGCGAGGTACAAGAAGCTGTCAAAGGAGCCCAAGTGGTTTACACCGACGTATGGGTGAGCATGGGGCAGGACAAAGAGAGGGAGGAAAGGCTTCGGGCCTTTGCCCCATACCAGGTCACCCCACAGCTCATGGAAATGGCAGACTCAGGAGCCATCTTCATGCACTGCCTACCCGCCCATAGGGGAGAAGAGGTGGTGAATGAAGTGATAGACGGTCCCAGCTCCGTAGTATGGGACCAAGCAGAAAACAGACTACACCTCCAGAAGGCTCTCATGCTCATGCTTCTGGAGCAGATATAAGGAGGAAAAACCATGGAAAAGCCCAAGAAGGTGGTGCTGGCCTATTCAGGGGGACTGGACACTTCCGTCATCATCCGCTGGCTCATAGACAACTACGGCTGCGAGGTCATCGCCTTCTCTGCCGACGTAGGACAACAGGAAGACATGGAAGAGGTACGGAAAAAGGCTCTAGCTACGGGGGCCAGCAAGGTCCACATCTACGATTTGAAAGAGGAATTCCTCAGAGATTACTGCTTCAAAGCCCTCAAAGCTCAGGCCCTTTATGAGGGTAAATACCCTTTAGGCACGGCCCTCAACAGGCCTATTATCTCCAAGTATTTGGTAGAGGTGGCCGAAAAAGAAGGAGCCGATGCCGTTGCCCACGGTGCCACGGGCAAGGGCAACGACCAGGTGCGCTTCGAAGTCTCTGTTATGGCCCTCAACCCCGATCTAAAATGCCTAGCACCAGTGAGGGAGTGGGAGTTCAGGTCCAGGGAAGAAGAAATCGAGTATGCTCAGAAGCACGGAATCCCCGTGCCCGTCACCAAGGACAAACCCTACTCCATAGACCTGAACATCTGGTCCATCAGCATCGAGTGCGGAATCCTGGAAGACCCCTGGGAAGAACCTCCTGAAGATGCCTATCTCATCACCAAAAGCCCCCATGAGGCCCCCGATGAGCCCCTCTACTTAGAAATCGACTTTGAAGGGGGAGAACCCGTATCTCTCAATGGAGAGAAAATGGACCCCGTGTCCCTCATGTTAAAGCTCAATGAAGTAGGCGGCCAGTACGGAGTGGGCCGGGTAGACATGGTGGAGAACCGTTTGGTGGGCATCAAGTCCAGAGAAGTATACGAGGCTCCCGGCGCCACCATCCTCTACGCCGCCCACAGAGAACTGGAGCACTTATGTCTGGACCGGGAAACCTTCCGGTTCAAGGAATATCTGGCGGTGAAGTACGCCGAGTTGGTTTACTACGGTCTATGGTTCTCTCCATTAAGAGAGGCCATGGATGCCTTCATAAACAAAACCCAAGAACGGCTCACGGGCACCGTCAGGGTAAAACTTTATAAGGGTCAGTGCATACCTGTAGGCAGGCAGTCACCGTACTCCCTTTACGACTATGAACTGGCCACGTACGACGCTGCCGATGCCTTCGAGCACAGGGCGGGAGAGGGCTTCTGCAAAATCTGGGGACTCCCCCTATCGGTGGTGGCGAGAAAGAAGTAACACGCCATGAAAAAACTGAGAAACCGCATCAGGACGGCCTTCCTGGCAGGGTTGGCCGTCCTTGTTCCTCTCTTCTTTACCTTCTTTACAGTCGCCTTCATCGTGAACAAAGTAGACCGGGTGATCATACCAATCCTCTTCGACGTCCTGAGAAAACTTGGAACCCCTCCCCAGTACCTGAAACACATCCCCGGCATGGGACTGGTTCTCACCCTCATCTTCATTCTTATGGTAGGATTCTTCACCACCAATATTCTGGGCAAGAAAATCTTTCAGCTCGGGGAAAAGATTTTAGAACACATACCCTTCATCCGAGGCCTTTACACCTCAGCCAAGCAACTGGTGGAGACAGTCATCTTCACCTCTTCAGCCAGCTCCTTCAAGCGAGTGGTCATGGTGGAATACCCCAGAAAAGGAATCTGGTCCATCGCTTTTGTCACCAGCCAAGCCAAAGGAGAGCTCAAGACCCACTTTCCCACCACCTCTCTAACCCTTTTTATACCCACCACCCCCAACCCCACCTCGGGGCTCATGATAGTGGTGCCCGAAGACGAAGTGATCCCTCTGGAGATGAGTGTAGAAGAGGGAATAAAGCTGGTTGTATCGGGAGGACTTATCCAACCCAGCGCCACCCCGCCTATGCCCCATGAAGGAGAGACTTCATAAATTCCTGTCTAGATGTGGCGTGGCCTCCCGGAGGGAAGGCGAGAATCTCATCCTCCAGGGCCGAGTCACAGTAAATGGTCAAGTCGTCCAGGAACTGGGAACCAAGATAGATCCTGAAAAGGACAAGGTAGAAGTGGACGGCTCGGTGGTCAAACCCCAGCCTTTCACCTATGTGATCCTCAACAAGCCCCGGGGCTATATCACCTCCGTGGAAGCCAAAGAAGGCACACCCACCGTCATAGACCTATTAAAAGGCCTCAAAACCAGAGTCTATCCGGTGGGAAGGCTGGATCTAGACTCAGAGGGACTGCTCCTCCTCACCAACGATGGAGAACTGGCATTTCGCCTTATGCATCCAAGGTACCACGTGGAGAAGAGATACCTCGTTAAGGTCAGGGGCCAGCCATCGGAGAAAAAACTAAAGAGACTCCGCCGGGGCATTAGACTAGAAGATGAAAAGAAGAAGGGCCTGTACCGGAAAACGGCTCCAGCCCAGATAAAGGTCATCAAGTCCAAAGGGAAAGAAACGGAGTTAGAGATGGTCTTAAAAGAGGGCAGGAAACGCCAGATTCGACGCATGTTCCAAGCCGTTGGCCACCCTGTGGTCTCCCTGGTAAGGGTATCCATAGGCAACCTCACCTTGGAGGGCCTACCTAAAGGCCGCTACCGCCACCTCACCCCCCAAGAGGTGGCAGAACTCAAAAAGAAGGCCGGACTGGCTCCAGATCCGAAGGGCGTCTGAGGATCACCTCCCAGCCGTACCGGGGATGATTTCTGAGCACCCCCACAACCTTCACCCTGAGTCCGGGCCTCATCCCTCTGGCCAGGTCCCTAGCCAGAAAGGGATAAGCTACTACTTTAAACCCATCCACCCACAGGAGCAAAGTCCCACTCCTGGTCTTCCTCTCCTCCTCCAGAGGACCCTCTAAACAGACCAATATCCCATCCAACCCAGCAGACATGGCCTCATGAGCAGGCATGGGAGCCACCCTCACCACTCCCACAGGAAAAGGACCCTGCGCCTTATGGGGCTCAGGCACCGAGCCCGTTATCAAAGGAGAAAAGTGGTAGGCCAACGCCCCCAGAAGAATAAGAAAAACTGCTCCCCAGAAGCCCCTAGCTTTCCTGCTCACGGATCTCGACTTGTTACTCTTCCACTTTCGGCCCCAAACCATGGATCCCCATCTCCACCTTCAAGCCCTAACACTTCGCTTTTCCCACTTTACTTTTAACTCCTATCACCGCCACAGCCTCCTAAACTCCTCCTCATAGGCCTGGGCCAACCCAGGAGAATCCACGAATATCAGCAGGTTTTCATAGTTCACCCGCTCGGCCCTAGCCGTCCAGTTGTAAGACCCAGTGATCACCACTCTACCATCCACCACAGCAAACTTGTGGTGCATCAACCCCTTGATCACCCTCAGACCCCTCAACATAGCGGGAGAAATCAGCTTCACGGGAATACCCTTGCGCCTGAGAAAATCTCCTTTGGAATAGTCACTCTCCTCCTGGAAAGATCTGTCCAGCACAACCTTCACCTCCACACCCCGATCCTTGGCCCGAACCAGGGCTTGAGCAAGATACCGGCTGGTAAAGGCATACATGGCCACGTGGATATATCTTTTGGCTCCATCCAAC